>NZ_CP054861.1:0-290000 GCF_013459645.1 Martelella sp. NC20 | reverse complement strand
GGTGCGGGGCTATAGCTCAGCTGGGAGAGCACCTGCTTTGCAAGCAGGGGGTCAGCGGTTCGATCCCGCTTAGCTCCACCAAGGATCTGGCGCCTTCGGGCAGCCGGATAGATGACTTCGAGAAAAATAGGATTGCATGTGCTTTCGAGCATATGCCGTGTTGAATGTTACATTGTGAAGAGAAGATATGTCTGGAGGCTTCCAGGTGATCGTGATGCAAATCATGATCGTTTAGAGCTGACCCCATTGACGGCGTTGAAGGTCTAGCCGGCCGGAGACGAGAGAGGGGCAGTTTTGGAAGGAAGCTCTGTCATAACGTCGATTGTTTGTTTGAGGCTTCGGCCCCATCTGAGCGATGCGACGGATTGATGCGCCTGACCGCACATCATCGGACATTATCTCGAGAAGCTGGTCTAAAAAGACGAATGTCTTTTTAGTTCTTCTATCGCTCACGGATGAGCGGTGCTTACGCATCTATCCTCCGCGGGAGCGGCGAACTTTTGATTTGATCAATGGGGCGCCGACGCGGCTTAGCCGCGACGAAGAACTGAGAACATTCAGTCTTAATGAAATGAATGGGCTGCCAACTTTGTTGAGTTGGTGGTCCGATCGTGTTGATGGCATCGGCCGGGGTTGTACAAAAGGCCCGGTGACTGTGCTCACAAAGCCTGCAAAAGACGTTGCGAGGAACTTACCCGTAGGGCGCAAGCCCGTCGGCGACGGTTCGCCGCCCCGTCCGGAGCGAAGCAAACCGCAAGGTTTGCGGCAGCGTGAGGACAGAGCAGATGAACATCGACAATGAGAACGATCAAGTGATTTAAGGGCATTTGGTGAATGCCTTGGTATGCACAGGCGATGAAGGACGTGATACGCTGCGAAAAGCCGTGGGGAGCTGCGAATAAGCTTTGATCCATGGATATCCGAATGGGGAAACCCACCTTAGATATCTAGAAAATTTAAGGTGTTCCTTGGAACATCTTATCTTTCTAGATATCGCTGATAGGTATCTTAATCTGAATACATAGGGTTAAGAAGCGAACGCGGGGAACTGAAACATCTAAGTACCCGTAGGAAAGGACATCAACCGAGACTCCGCAAGTAGTGGCGAGCGAACGCGGACCAGGCCAGTGGCAATGATGAATGAAGCAGAACAGGTTGGGAAGCCTGGCACTATGGGTGATAGCCCCGTATGCGTAGAACAATCATTGTCCTTGAGTAGGGCGGGACACGTGAAATCCTGTTCGAACATGGGGCGACCACGCTCCAAGCCTAAGTACTCGTGCATAACCGATAGCGAACAAGTACCGTGAGGGAAAGGTGAAAAGCACCCCGACAAGGGGAGTGAAACAGATCCTGAAACCGGATGCCTACAAGCAGTAGGAGCCCAAGGTTCGTCCTGGGTGACTGCGTACCTTTTGTATAATGGGTCAACGACTTAGTGTAACTAGCAAGCTTAAGCCGGTAGGTGTAGGCGCAGCGAAAGCGAGTCTTAATAGGGCGATTTAGTTAGTTGCATTAGACCCGAAACCGAGTGATCTAGCCATGAGCAGGTTGAAGGTTGGGTAACACCAACTGGAGGACCGAACCCATATCTGTTGCAATAGATCGGGATGACTTGTGGCTAGGGGTGAAAGGCCAATCAAACTCGGAGATAGCTGGTTCTCTGCGAAATCTATTTAGGTAGAGCGTCGACCGAATACCCTCGGGGGTAGAGCACTGGATGGGCTATGGGGACTCACCGTCTTACTGATCCTAACCAAACTGCGAATACCGAGGAGTACTAGTCGGCAGACACACGGCGGGTGCTAACGTCCGTCGTGAAAAGGGCAACAACCCTGACCTCCAGCTAAGGTCCCCAAGTCATGGCTAAGTGGGAAAGGATGTGAGGATCCCAAAACAACCAGGATGTTGGCTTAGAAGCAGCCATCATTTAAAGAAAGCGTAACAGCTCACTGGTCTAAATAAGGGTCTTTGCGCCGAAAATGTACCGGGGCTCAAGCCATGCACCGAAGCTGAGGATGTACACGCAAGTGTACGTGGTAGCAGAGCGTTCCGTAGGCCGATGAAGGGATACCCGTGAGGGGTCCTGGAGGTATCGGAAGTGCGAATGTTGACATGAGTAACGATAAAGGGAGTGAGAGACTCCCTCGCCGAAAGACCAAGGGTTCCTGCTTAAAGTTAATCTGAGCAGGGTTAGCCGGCCCCTAAGACGAGGCGGAAACGCGTAGTCGATGGGAACCACGTTAATATTCGTGGGCCAGGTGGTAGTGACGGATTGCGTAAATCGTGAGGACTTATTGGATTGTCCTTGCGGTGAAGCGGTTCCAGGAAATAGCTCCACCATGAGACCGTACCCGAAACCGACACAGGTGGTCAGGTAGAGTATACCAAGGCGCTTGAGAGAACTATGTTGAAGGAACTCGGCAAATTGCACGCGTAACTTCGGAAGAAGCGTGACCCTTTTATACGCAAGTGTAAGAGGGTGGCACAGACCAGGGGGTAGCGACTGTTTATCAAAAACACAGGGCTCTGCGAAGTCTTTAAGACGACGTATAGGGTCTGACGCCTGCCCGGTGCTGGAAGGTTAAAAGGAGATGTGCAAGCATTGAATTGAAGCCCCAGTAAACGGCGGCCGTAACTATAACGGTCCTAAGGTAGCGAAATTCCTTGTCGGGTAAGTTCCGACCTGCACGAATGGCGTAACGACTTCCCCGCTGTCTCCAACATAGACTCAGTGAAATTGAATTCCCCGTGAAGATGCGGGGTTCCTGCGGTCAGACGGAAAGACCCCGTGCACCTTTACTATAGCTTTACACTGGCATTTACCAAGACATGTGTAGGATAGGTGGTAGGCTTTGAAGCAGGGACGCCAGTTCTTGTGGAGCCATCCTTGAAATACCACCCTTATCTTCGTGGATGTCTAACCGCGATCCGTTATCCGGATCCGGGACAGTGTATGGTGGGTAGTTTGACTGGGGCGGTCGCCTCCTAAAGAGTAACGGAGGCGCGCGATGGTGGGCTCAGACCGGTCGGAAATCGGTCGTCGAGTGCAATGGCATAAGCCCGCCTGACTGCGAGACTGACAAGTCGAGCAGAGACGAAAGTCGGTCATAGTGATCCGGTGGTCCCGCGTGGAAGGGCCATCGCTCAACGGATAAAAGGTACGCCGGGGATAACAGGCTGATGACCCCCAAGAGTCCATATCGACGGGGTTGTTTGGCACCTCGATGTCGGCTCATCGCATCCTGGGGCTGGAGCAGGTCCCAAGGGTTTGGCTGTTCGCCAATTAAAGCGGTACGTGAGCTGGGTTCAGAACGTCGTGAGACAGTTCGGTCCCTATCTGCCGTGGGTGTAGGAATATTGACAGGATCTGTCCCTAGTACGAGAGGACCGGGATGGACGTATCTCTGGTGGACCTGTTGTGGCGCCAGCCGCATAGCAGGGTAGCTATATACGGAATGGATAACCGCTGAAGGCATCTAAGCGGGAAACCAACCTGAAAACGAGTATTCCCTATCAGAGCCGTTGTAGACGACAACGTTGATAGGCCGGGTGTGGAAGCGCAGTAATGTGTGAAGCTTACCGGTACTAATCGCTCGATTGGCTTGATCGTTCTCATTGTTCATGTTCATCGGCTTCGCCGATGAACACGATCTATATGTCCTCACGCTGTCGTGGCCTTTGGCCACTACGCTGCGGACGGCGCGCTTCGCGACGCAGGCAAGCTGCTGAGGGAATTCCCTCGACAGTCTTCCCAATGTGCGTCACTGAAGCACCTCAACAAAACCAGCTTCTCGAAAACAAACAAACGCTGCAATTCGCCGACCTGGTGGTTATGGCGGGGCCCTTAACACCCGTTCCCATTCCGAACACGGCCGTGAAATGCCCCAGCGCTGATGGTACTTTGTCTTAAGACACGGGAGAGTAAGTCGCTGCCAGGTCTGCAAATTGCAGCCGCGTTTGATATCTTCTCAGAGCATCAACGGCGACTGCCGATAAAAGCCGCCGTAAAGCGGCTTTTTTGCGTTCAAAAAGCCAATATATAACGCGGGGTGGAGCAGCCCGGTAGCTCGTCAGGCTCATAACCTGAAGGCCGCAGGTTCAAATCCTGCCCCCGCAACCAAAGATACCTGCGATCCCAAAAAAGCCCCATCATGGGGCTTTTTGCGTTTCTGGCCTTCAGTTGCGCCAGCGCAGCCCATCAGGTCTTCCAGAACTGCCCTCTCGCTGAGAAACTCGGGCTTCCTCTTGCCAGATGCGAAGGTGAGGATCGCGGCCAGAGAGGTGGCTCGGTTTGTCTGAACAGTTTCGGGCGTTTGGTTAAGTGGATTTCCGCCTGCTGCGGCAGGTGTCTGATCGTCTTCTCAGCCATCCTCTGGATATCTCTCCCGACTTGCCGAGCGAGAGATGATCGAACGCGATCGCCGTAAGGTCGAGCGTCGGATCGGGGCCGCCAGATTCCCGGTCGACAAAAGCCTCGACAGCTTCGGCTTCGCCGCCATCTCCGGGTTGAACAGTGATGCGCGCTTGCACGCCTCTGCCCAATGTGAGCGTCGATGATCGAGAGCGGAAAAACGTTGGAGGGCAGGCCGCGACGTTCTCCATCTCGTTCACGAGCTTGATGAAAAGGACGCATCCCTTCGTGTACTTGAACCCGAAGTCACGGCGGCCGGAAGCATTGGCCGAATGATCGTCACCCTCGCCATTGAGGCGATCCGGAGGCTGATCGGTTTCCCCCCGCAAGGACCTTTTCTAAAGCACGGCCTGAACCTGGGGCACGCGGCCTGCCGTCAGGGTTCGCCATGTGGCCGGTAGAGCGCGCGGAAGCGGGCATAACCGTCATCATAGACCGCGCGGTTCGACGCATCGGGCCTAACCGTGACGCCTTGTCCGACAAAGGCCGAAACGCCCGCCCAGTCATCGACGAGCCCGGCGCCCATGGCCGCCGTCCAGGCAACGCCCAGGCACGAACCGGGATGCCCGGTCAGGCATTGCACCGGCTTTTGCAGCACATCGGCGACGATCTGCATCCAGATTTCGCTTTGCGCGCCGCCATCGGAAACCAGAAAGCGCGTGGTCTCGAGGCCCATGTCGTTCAGCACGTCGATATGGTGTCTGAGCGCATAGCCATAGGATTCCAGCAGCGCCCGCCACAGATGGCCGATATCATGCGACAGGGTGAGGCCGGAAATCAGCCCGCGGGCATCGGGATCATGGATCGGCGTCTTCTCGCCCAGAAGATAGGGCAGGATCACCACGCCCTCCGCGCCCGCCGGACGGTTTTCCGCCAGCCGGTCGAGATAGCGATAGGTCGAGATGCCCTCCGCTTCGGCAGCCTGCTGCTCCTTGCCCGCAAAGGTTTCGATGAACCAGTTGAGCGCCGAGCCGCCTGTCGACATGCAGCCATTCGGCATATAGAGGCCGGGGATCAGATGGTAGTCGAGAAACAGGCGCGGATCGGGGCGCACCTTGTCTGTCGCCGTCAGGATATCGACCGCGCCGCCGAATTTCAAAAGAACATCGCCGGCTTCCTGAACGCCCGCGCCGAAGGCCGAGGCGACCATGTCGGCCGCGCCGCCGACAACGGGGGTTCCCGCGCAAAGGCCGGTAACGGCGGCGGCTTCATCGCTGACGGTCCCGAGCACTTCATGCGAGGCGATCTTGGGCGGAATGGCATTTGCCGGCAGATGGGCCCAGCCGATCAGGTCGTCGTCGAGCGCGCCGCTGGCGACATCGACGAAACCTGCTTCCAGCGCCCAGTTCTGCTCGACGGCGCGTTTGCCGGTGAGTTTGAAATTGATGAAATCATAGGAGCCGAACACCGTGGCGATGCGAGCGAAGACATCCGGCTCGTGCTTTTCGATCCAGCGCAGCTTGGCGGTTACAAGCTGCTGGTTGATGCCGTTTCCGGCCTTTGCGATGAAGGCGGCCTCGTCGCGCTCGCGGCGCATGGCCTCGACCTCGCGTCCCGAGCGCCCGTCGCTTTGTTGAATGCTTGGGCGCAGCACGGCCCCGGCCTCATCCAGCAGCACCACGGCCGGCAACATGCCGGTGACGCCGATGGCGCCGATATCGGCCGGGTCCGTGCCTTCCAGCGCCAGCAGTTCGCGGGTGATCGCCTGCACGTTTTGCCACCATTGCAGGGGATCTTCCTCCGCCCAGCCGTGATGCGGCGAGGACAGCGCGACGGGTCTCGAGGCGAGCCCCACGACCCTGTCCGGCAGCGCGATCAGGATGCCGATCGTGGACGTGGTCCCGATATCGAGACCGATCACATGGGTCATGGCTGGCTCCGGCTTTTTGTTTTGACCGAGGGTCAGCGCAATGTCGCGACCTTGTCCATGAAGCGGCTGACGCGGTCCTGGTCGACCGGGTTCCAGGTGTTGCCATCGACCTTGAAATGCGTGCCGATAATGCAGCCGTCGGCAACCGACATGACGTCGGTGACATTGTCGATATTGACGCCGGTATTGGCAAAAACCGGCACTTCCTCGATCGTCTCGCACACGGTTTTCAGGTCCGACTGGTCGGCGGGCTGGCCGGTAATCGGGCCGGAGACCAGAATGGCGTCTGCCATCGAGGAGAACACCGCGCTCCTGGCGCGCAGCGCGATCGGCCGCTGGTCGAGCGGATGAGCGAATTCGGCGTTGATGTTGAACAGCAGCTTCATGTCCTTTGCGCCGAGATTGGCGCGAAGCCGCGCGGGCGTGGCGCAGTCGGGCGCCCAGACCCCCATGTCGGAGGCGAAGACGCCGGTGAAGATCTCGCGCACGAAGCTTGCGCCGGTGACCGCGCCGATCGCCACACTTGCTTCCGGGTCCCAGAGGTAGTTGACGCCGAAGGGCACCTTGATTTCCGGCTTCAGCGCCTGCACCACGGCGGTCATTGCGGCAATGCCCTCGACGGGGGCCTTCTTCACATAGGGACGGTCGTTCTCGTTGCCGAACATGATCGCGTCGACGCCGCCGGCCTGCAGTTTCCCGATATCGGCAAGGACGTCCGCGATCAGCTTGTCGAGGCCGCCATCCTTGTCATATTGCGGGGAGCCGGGCAGCGCGCCGATATGGGCCATGGCGATCACCGCTTTTTTCCTGGCGCCAAAGAACTCGAAAACCATTGAAATACTCCATTTGGGAAAGCGGTCCGGCGGGCCGGGCCCGGAAATTGCGGTCAGGATGCCATTTTGCGCGCCGGGCTGGCGATGCGGATTTCGACCCTGGCGTCGGCAAGCGCCTTTGCGAGGTCGGCCGGCGGCTGGGCATCGGTGACCAGCACGTCGAACTGTTCAAGTTCGGCGACATGAACCAGCGACATGCAGGAAAATTTGGAGGCGTCGCACAAGACGACCTTCCGCGTCGAGCGGCTCAGGAACACGCGCTTCATCTCGGCGTCGTCGAAGGAATAGTCGTATATCCCCTGGGCGGTCAGCCCGGAAATGCCGATGAAGGCGATGTCGAACCAGAGCGTGGTGAAATCGGCGATTGCCGCCGGGCCGGAGATCGACATTTCGTCGCCGCGCATGCGCCCGCCCGGCAGATAGACCTCGGCCAGGCCCTCGCCGAGGAAAAAGGCGTTGCGGACGGAACTGGTGAAGATCTTGGTGTGCTGGCGGTCCTGCAGCCTTCTGGCCAAGAGCAGTGCCGTGGTGCCGACATCGAGCGCGATGGTGCGCGCGCCGGCGGAAAGCGCCTCGGCTTCGACGGCGATGGCCTGCTTGGCAAGGGCATTCTTGACGGCTCTGAGCTGGAACGACGGTTCGCCGGGAAGGGCTGTCGGGGCAAAGGCAGCGGTCTGTTCGGAGCGCACGGCGCCGCCATGGGTGCGGGCAAGCTTGCCCTCCTTTTCCAGTTCGGCAAGATCGCGGCGGACCGTCATTTCGGAAACGCCGAGCTGCCCGGCAACGTCGGAGACCGAAAGCGCGCCGAATTCGGCCAGAACATCAAGGATGCGCGAATGACGCACCTGCGCGAGAACCTTGGTCTTTTCTCCGGTCTTTTCTTCCTGGCCACCCTGCAAGACGGATCCTTTCGGCACGATTGAGATTTCGATCAGGCGCAGCGTATTCCGCCGCGGGCCGATCAAGACTGAACGTCATGATTAGCAGCAGGTTCGAACAAATTCAAACATTATTTTCTCTTGTTGTGTATGTTTTTGTTGATATATGATCGAACGAACCAATAAGGGGAACGAAAAATGACACACCCGATCTTTCCGGAGTTTGAAGGCCGCAAGGCCGTCGTCACGGGCGGCGCCACCGGTATCGGGCGCGCCATCGTCGAGGTGCTCAGACGCCAGAAGGTCGATGTCGCGCTGTGCGATATCAACCCCGAAACGGCGGCAAAGACGGCGGCCGAGACCGGTTCCGTTGCAATTGCGATCGACGTGCGCAAGCGGGCTTCCGTGGAAAAGGCGTTTGCCGAGGCGGAAGAAAAGCTTGGCGGCTTCGACATGCTGTTTGCCAATGCCGGCGTTTCCACCATGCAGCACGCGCTGGAGCTGACGGACGAGGAATGGGACTTCAATTTCGACGTCAATACGCGCGGCATCTTCCTGAGCAACCAGATTGCCGGCCGGCGTTTCAAGGCCAATGGCAAGGGCGTGATCGTCAACACCGCCTCGCTTGCCGCCAAGGTCGGCGCGCCGCTTCTCGCGCATTATTCGGCGAGCAAATTCGCCGTGCTCGGCTGGACCCAGGCGCTGGCGCGCGAGCTTGCCGGTGACGGCATCCGCGTCAACGCGATCTGCCCGGGCTTCGTCAGGACTTCGATGCAGGAGCGCGAGGTAGCCTGGGAAGCCAGTCTGCGCGGCATGATGCCGGAAGAGGTGATTGCGGATTACGTCTCGCAAACCCCGCTCGGCCGGATCGAGACGCCGGAAGACGTAGCCGATGTGGCGATCTTCCTTGCCAGCAACGCCGCCCGCTTCATGACCGGGCAGGGCGTGAACGTGACCGGCGGCGTTTACATGACGTGAAGCCCGCCTTGCGGCAGGCAATGAACTGACGAGGCAAAACCGGGAAGCGCAAAATGGCGGACATTATTTTCGACGGTATCGGCAAGCGCTATCCGGACGGGTATGCGGCGATCGCCAATCTCGATCTCCATATCAGAGACGGCGAGTTTCTGGTGCTTGTCGGCCCGTCGGGCTGCGGCAAGTCGACCGCGCTGCGCATGATTGCGGGCCTTGAGGACATTACCGACGGGCGGCTGATCATCGACGGCGTCATCGCCAACAACCTTGCCCCGCGCGACCGCGACATCGCCATGGTGTTCCAGTCCTATGCGCTCTATCCGCATCTCAATGTCGAGGACAATATCGGCTTCGGTCTCAGGGTTCGCGGCGCGGAAAAGCAGGCGTTGGCGAAAAAGGTGCGCGAGACCGCCGAGCTTCTGGAGCTTTCCGAGCATCTGAAGCGCAAGCCCGGTCAGCTTTCCGGCGGTCAGCGGCAGCGTGTCGCCATGGGCCGGGCGCTGGTGCGCAATCCCAAGGCCTTCCTGATGGACGAGCCGCTCTCAAACCTCGATGCCCGGCTGCGCGGGCAGATGCGCACCGAGATCGCGCGGCTGCAGAAACTCACCGGCGTCACCACCGTTTATGTCACCCATGACCAGGTGGAAGCGATGACCATGGGAGACCGCGTCGCCGTCATGCGCCATGGCGTTCTCCAGCAGCTCGATACGCCGCGCGCGCTTTATGACGCGCCCGCCAATCTGTTCGTTGCAGGCTTTATCGGCGCGCCGTCGATGAATTTCATGGCGGCCGACCTTGCCGCCGCCGATGGCGGGATCATTGCCCGCGTCGGGCCGTTCGATTTTCTGTTTGCCGCCGGTGATCTGGCCGCGCGGCCGGGCCTCAACCGCTCGATCGGCGACCGCGTGATCCTCGGCATTCGTCCGGAAATGTTCACGCCGGTCGAACATCCCGACAGCGCGGTCAACACCGTGACCGGCGAGGTCGTTTTCGTCGAGGATCTGGGCTCCACGCTGCTGGCGCATATCGACATCGGCTCTGCCGATGGCAGCCTGCGCGAGATCGGCCATGACGGCGAGGGTGCGCTGTCGGCGCCGCGCCTGCGCGTCGTTCTGGATGGCCGGATGCGGATCAGGGCCGGCGAGACCATCACGCTCGCCGTCGATGGCGGAAACATCCACGCCTTCAACGCGCAGACGGAAGGCGCGATCCGGGACTGAACGGGTAGGGAGACCTCGGGCTGCTTTTCGCAAGCCGGCCAGCCTTCGGAAGCGTCGTTCAGTGAATCCCCTTGGTCAGCCCCTGCACGAAATAGCGGTTCAGAAACAGGATCACGATCACGATCGGGATGGTTGAGAAATGCGCCAGCGCGCCGAGCGTCCCCCAGGTGATGTCCTTGGTGCCATAGGCCGACAGCAGTGCCACGGAGAGCGGTTTCGAGTCCAGCCGGGTCAGGAACATCGGGTAGAGGAAATCGTTCCAGGAAAACATCAGGCAGAACAGCACACAGGCGATGATCCCGGCCATCACGGCGGGCAGCGCCACCTTGAAGAAAGCGCCGAACTGGGTGCAGCCATCCGTCAGCGCCGCCTCCTCAAGCTCCGGCGGCAGGCCGCGAAAGTAGGAAAACATCAGCCAGGTGACGAAGGCCGAGTTCAGCATCGAGTTGATCAGCACGACAGACATCCAGCTTCCCAGAAGCCCGATATCGCGCATCATCAGATAGAACGGAATGAGGGCCGCGACCGAGGGGATCATCCGGATCGCCATCAGGAAATAGGCAATGCCCATGGCATAGCGGCTTTTGGAACGGGCCAGCGCATAGCCCGCCGGAACGCCGAGCGCCAGCGACAGGATGACGGAGCCGGTGGCGATCAGAACGCTGGAGCGCAGCAGGCTCCAGACATCGAACAACCGGAAGATCGTGCGGAACTGGTCGAGCGTGGGCGAGAACGCGAATGTCGGCGGAATCGAGAAGATTGCGCTTGAAGGCTTGTAGGCGGTGGTTGCCAGCCACAGGAAGGGCGCCAGGAAAAACACCAGCATGACGAGAAGAAAGGCGCGGCGGCCTGCGTGAGCCCAGTAGCTTGCACTCATTTCCCGTTGGCCTTCCTGTCGGCATGGCGGATCAGCAGCACGAAGCCCGCGGCGATCAGGGCAATGATCAGCAGGGTGAGGTTTGCGATTGCCGAAGCCCGGCCGATATTGAAGAATTCGAGCCCCTGTTTGACCGCATGCAGCATCAGCGTGTTGGTGGCATTGCCCGGCCCGCCGCCGGTTGCCACATAAACCGTATCGAACACCCGGAAGGCATCGACGGTACGCAGGATCAGCGCCAGCAGAACGGCCGGCAGCATCAGCGGGATCACGATGATCCTGAGTTTCTGAAGGCCGGTTGCGCCATCAACGGAAGCGGCTTCGAGGATGTCGGACGGCAGCGCCTTCAGCCCCGCCAGCAGGATCAGCGCCACCAGCGGCGTCCACTCCCAGACGTCTATGAAAATCAGTGTGGCAAGGGCTGCGTTCTGGTCGGCCAGCAGGCCGCGCGGATCGGTCAGCCCCCATTGGGCGAGGAAATAGCCGATCATGCCGTAGTCTGCGGCCAGCAGCCCCTTGAAGATCAGGCCGACGACCAGCGGCGTGATGGTCACCGGGATCAGGATCAGCGCCAGCGCCAGCCGGTTGAACCGGTCGTCGCGCCACAGCGCCAAGGCCAGCGCAAAGCCGAGCAGAAGTTCGAAAAAGACCGCGCCGACGGTGAAGATCGCGGTGTTGATCAGGGCCTGCCGGCTGACCGGATCGGTGACGATCTCGATATAATTGTCGAGGCCGGCGAATTTGGTCCGCTGCGGGCGGATCAGATTGTAGTCGTAAAGACTGTACCAGATGCCCTGCGCCAGCGGCCAGATGCCGACAACCAGCACATAGGCGACGACCGGCACGGCCATGGCCGCGAGAAACACCTTTCGCTTTGTGGCAAAGGGCAATCCTCTGGGTTCGATCAGCCGGGCGGGCAGATGATCTGCGATCGCATTCACGCGCGCATCCTCGATTTCAGGAAACATGCAACAGCCGGACCGCGCGGCATCAAAACGCGCGGTCCGCAGATTTCAGCGCAGGTCTCAGAACAGCTCTTCGGCCTGTGCCTGTGCGGTATCCAGCGCTTCCTTCGGATCGGCATCGCCGACCAGCACGGAATTGACCGCCGTGCCCAGGAAATCCTGGATCTGCGGATATTCCGGAATGCGCGGACGGTAATCATAATTGCCGTTCTCGAAGGTTTCGGCAAGCACCGGCAGGAACGGGAACTTCGCCAGAAGGTCCGGGTCGGTCATCTCGCTCTTGCGCAGGAAGCTGCCGGCGCCCATCAGGTTGAATTCCTTGTGGATTTCAGGGCTGTTCAGCCATTTGATGAAGGCCCAGGCGGCTTCCTGTTGTTCCGGCGAGACATCGGCATTGATCGCCATGCCCCAGCCGCCGATGCCGTAGCTCGGCTCCATGCCGGCCGAATGCGGCGCGGTGGTGATGGCGACATCGTCAACCACCTTGGAAATCTCCGGGTTGTAATAGCCCGGCGCGCCGACCGACCAGGTCTGCATCAGCGCTGCAACGCCCTGGCGGAAGCTTTCCTCGCGGCCGCCCCAGTCATAGCCGGCAGCGCCGGGCGGGGCCGAATTGCGGAACAGGTCGCGATAGACTTTCAGGCTTTCGACATTGGCGTCGGAATTGAGCGTCGGCATGCCGTCCGCGCCCATGATCGCGCCGCCCATTTCGCTGTTATACTGCATCCAGTCCTGGGCGCTGGCGGGGCCTTTCTGGCCGTTGGCGACGAAGCCGTAGAGGCCGGCGTCGGGGACGGTCAGTTTTTCGGCGGCGGTGACGAACTCTTCTATCGTCGTCGGCGCAGCAAGGCCGGCCTCGTCAAGGCGGGTCTTGTTATAGGCCAGAACATTGGCGTAGCCGGCAAACGGGAAGGCGACCTGCCGGCCTTCATAATTGCCGAGGCCCATCATCAGCTTGGGGTAGATGTCATCGACGTCGATTTCGTCGGCATCGCGTTCGATCAGCTCGGAAAGCTCGACCGAATAGCCGTTCTCGGCATATTCCCCGGCCCAGACGATGTCCATGGTGACGATGTCATAGCCTTCGGTGTCGCCGATGTAATCGGCAGTGGTCTTGGTCAGAAGCGAGCCGTAGTCGAGGATGTCGACCTTGACGGTTGCGCCTGTTTCCGCCTCGAATTTCGGCGCCAGTTCGGCGATCACCGGTGCGAACTGGTCGTTCTGCGAGGCGATGGTAAGCGTGATGCCGGAAAAAGGCTTGTCCTGCGCAAGGGCCGTTGAGCCCATCAGGCAGGCCAGCAGCCCGGCTGTCGCATATCTTGCGGCGTTAGCGTTGTTCATTCCGTTCCCCTTTATATCATGCATCTGTTGTTCTCATAAATGTCATGATCGATAACCACTATACATCAAACAAAAACGCACTCAAGCGCACTTGACAAAAAAACAATTCAAGTAAAAAATCACAAAAAAGAACATAATCGCCCAAATTTCAGACAAAAGAGACCGTTTTTGCCTGAAATTTGAGCAAACGCCTGATCGGGAACCAGAATGCAGCGCCTCACCAACCACCAGAAGTCGTTTTCCGACGGTGTCGAGCATCGACTCGAACAACTTGCCGCGCGTGCGGACTGGGAAATGGCGTGTATCGAGGCCGAAGCGCCGGTTTGGCTGAAAAAGCCGGAGGCTGATGCGCATTACAATGTCGTCATCGTTGGCGGCGGGCTGAACGGGCTATCCGCCGCGTTCGCGCTCAGACGGCGCGGGATCGAAGGCGTCCTCGTCATCGATCAGGCCGAGGCCGGGTGCGAGGGGCCGTGGATCACATCGGCGCGGATGAAAACGCTGCGTTCGCCGAAAACGCTGGCCGGTCCCGATTTCGGCATTCCGAGCCTCAGCCCGCGCGCCTGGTATGAAGCGGTCCATGGCGAGGAGACCTTTGCGGGGCTGGAGAAGATCGGTCGCGAGGACTGGATGCGCTACATGCTCTGGTTCCGCAAGGCGAGCGGCGTCACGGTTTATAACCGGACGCGGCTGGAGGCTGTCGCCGAGGCAGAAAGCGGCGTCCGGCTGACGATCTCCGGCGCAGCCCCCGTGCCCCGCGAAATCACCACCCGCCGGCTGATCATGGCGAACGGCATGGATGGCTGCGGCGGGCCCTATGTGCCGGACAATGTCCAAGCCCTTGCCAAAGCGTTCTGGACCCACAGCGCCGAGGCGGCCGATGACAGCCATCTCAAGGGCAAGGATGTCATCGTGCTCGGCTCGGCCACATCCAGTTTCGACTGGGCGGTGACCGCGCTGGAGGCAGGCGCGCGCCGCGTCACCATGGTGGCCCGCGCCAAAGGGCTGGCCTGTACCGAAGCGCTGGCCTGGACCAATTTTCCGGGCTATCTCGGCAGTTTCGCCGAACTGCCGGATGATGAAAAATGGCGTTTCTCGCGGCACTACTACGACCTGAAAGTGCCGCCGACGCAGGATCAGTATGACCGCGCAACATCCTGTGCCAATTTCGTCATGGAACTCGGCAGCGGGGTCGCATCGCTCGCCATCGAGGACGGCCGCATCCGCGCGGAGACCAAAAACGGCATAATCGCGGCCGATCATATTCTGCTTGGAACCGGCTACGGCGTCGATTTTTCGATGCGGCCGGAACTTGCCGGCCTTGTCGGGCGCTTTGCCCGCTGGCAGGATCGCTACGCCCCGCCCGATGGCGAGGATTGCCAAACGGTCTTGCAGGCGCCTTATCTTGGGCGCACATTCGAATTGACGCCGATGGACGCGGTGCGCGATCAGTGGGTTTCGCGCATCCACATGTTCAATGGCGGCGCCGTGCCGAGCCTCGGTCCGATCAGCAACGGCATTACCGGGGTCAAATACGGTATCGCCCGCATTGCCGACGGCATGACGCGGGCTTTCTTCCTGGAGGATGCCGCGCAGTTTCGGGAAGAGCTTGCGCACTACCGCGAACAGCATTTCAATCCGCGCGACAGGATCTCGGCCTGAGGGCCGGGGAGGACAATATGACCACACCGCTGACACTCGATGCCGTTCTGGCAAAGGCCCAGACACGCAGCGTCGAATTTCCCTATCTGCTCGCCAATCACGTGCCGATGGTGCTGATCGCGCTTGATCGCCTCGGCGCTTCGCCCGAACGGCTGGACGAATGGTACGAGACCTATCGCGATGCCCATGCCGTGCCGCCGATCCCGGAGCCGGTCGCGCCGGTCGATCCGGCAGACTGGCAGGACGCCCTCGGCGATCGTTCGCGCGAGGCGGATTATCGCGGCTTTTTCGTGGGCGAGGTGCAGCGGCTCGGCATCGACCGGGCGATCCGCGCCTACCTGCCGGCAACGACCCAGGGGATTTCGGCAAGCGCCACCCATCCGTTGATGCGGCTTGCCTATGGCGTGTTGAAGAATGACGCCCGCGAGGTTGGCCATGCGCTCGGCTACTGGGCGGCGACCTATCTGCCGCTGCCGGGTCCCGGCCGGTTTGAAGCCGATACCGATGATCCGGCGGATGTGCTGGCCGGCATCGTCGATATCGAAGGCATCCGGGACTATGAAACCGAGACCGACCTGCTCTGGCACAATATCCGCGCCGTTGGCGCGCTGCCGGGGTTCGCGCCGGTGATCGACCGTTTGCGGTTCGATGACAGCACGGTGCGGCGCATGACCGAGGTTTCGCTCGTCGCCTATGCCTTCACGCTTGATTTTTCCGCCCTTCACGCCGTCACCGGCATGCACTGGATGCGCCTTGTCACCGCTCATGTGGATGAGGACAGGGTCGAACCGCTCTATCGCGCCTTCTGGCAGGTGATCGCCGCCCTCGTGCCGAAGATCGGCTTTCCTGTGTTCCCGACGGCCGATGAGGTGGACGCCATGCGCGCCCGCGCCGCGCCGGAATGGCCGGAGATCAGGGCGGCGGCGATTGCCTCTTATGACGAGCATGATGTCAGCTTGACGTTCTCGGCCTTCGAGGAGCAGAAAGCCTGGGGCGGCGACCGGCTCTATCGCGTCGCCGCCGCCCGCCGCCTCCGCCTGATCGATTGAGGAAAGCTTCTTGTCTGAAAGTCTCGTGGTCGAGAATATCCGCAATACCGCAGGCGAAAGCGTGACGCTCCTGATCGAAGACGGGCGCGTGGCGGGTCTGGGCCCCGCCGCAAGCCTTGCCATCTCCGACAGCGCCGAACGGCTTGACGGCGCGGGGCGGATGATCCTGCCGGCCCTCGTCGACGGGCATATTCATCTCGACAAGACGTTTGTGGGCCTGCCCTTCATTCCGCATATCCCCGGTGAAACGGTTGCCAAGCGGATCGCGGCGGAGCGCGAATTGCGCCGCACGGTGTCGCTTCCGGTGACGGCGCGCGGCGGGGCGCTGATCGAAAGGATCGCGGCGCTGGGCACGGTCGCCGTCAGAAGCCATGTCGATATCGATACCGAGATCGGGCTCAAGGGGCTTGAGCAGGTGCTTTCGCTGAGAGAAAGCCACGGCCATCTGGTCGATATCGAGATCGTCGCCTTTCCGCAATCCGGCATCATGCGCGATCCCGGCACGGCGGAACTGCTGCATGAGGCGGTCGCCGGGGGCGCGGATCTTGTCGGCGGGCTGGACCCGGCCGGCATCGATGATGATATCAACGGTCACCTCGATGCGGTCTTTGCCGTTGCCGAGCGGCACAATGTCGGCGTCGATCTGCATCTGCATGATGGCGGGCCGCTTGGCGCGTTCGAGTTGCGCCAGATTGCCGGGCGCACGATTGCGCTTTCGCTTCAGGGTCGGGTTGCCGTCAGCCATGCCTTCTGCCTTGGCGAACTGGATGATGCAGATTTCGGAAAGACTGCGGAGCTTTTGGCGCGGGCCGAAGTCTCGATCATGACCAACGGGCCGGGGCCCGTGCCGATGCCGCCGGTCAAGCGGCTTCAGGCGGCGGGCGTGCGTGTGTTCTGCGGCTCCGACAATATCCGCGATGCCTGGTCGCCCTTCGGCAATGGCGATCTGATCGAGCGCGCCGGCATTGTCTGCGACCGGCAGGATTTCCGCGCCGATGACGATCTCGAGCGCGCCTTCGATCTGGTCACGCGCGTCTCCGGTGCGGTGCTCGGTCGTCCGGAGCCGCTTTCCATTGGCGCTACCGCCGATTTCATCCTGGTCGACTGCAGCAGTATCGCCGAGACGCTTGCCGAGCGTCCGCTGGCCCGAACCGTTTTCAAGGCCGGGCGCAGGATCGCCGAAGCCGGGCGTCTGGTGTAGAGCGATGGCCGGTATCGATTTTCTGATCCGCAATGCCCGTCTTGCCGGTGGCGGCGCTCCGGTCGATATCGCCTTTGCCGGAAGCCGCATCGCGGCGGTCGCAAGCGGCATCACCTGCGATGCGCCCGCCTTTGATGCCGGTGGGAAGCTCGCGACGACAGGGCTCATCGAAACCCACATTCATCTCGACAAGGCCGGGATTATCGGCCGTTGCGCGCTTTGCGAGGGAACGCTGTCGGAGGCTGTGCGCGAGACGGCCAGGGCCAAGGCGGCGTTTACCGAGGCGGATGTCTACGCCCGCGCCGCGAAAGTCGTCGAGCAGGCGATCGGCCACGGCACCACGCTGATGCGCACCTTTGTGGAGGTCGATCCGCGCGCGGGCTTCCGCTCGTTCGAGGCGATCAAGGCGATCCGGCGCGACTATGGCGATGCCATCGAGATCATCATCTGCGCCTTCGCGCAGGAGGGTCTGACGAATGACCCCGGCACCGAGGAAATGCTGGCCGAAGCGCTGGCAGACGGCGCCGATCAGGTCGGCGGCTGCCCCTATACCGATGCGGATCCGGCCGTTCACATCGCCAGGATTTTCGATCTTGGGGAGCGCTTTGGCGTGAATGTCGATTTCCATGTCGATTTCGACCTTCGCCCGGAAGGCTCCAATCTGGCTGCGATTATCGCCGAGACGCGGAAGCGTTCCTATCAGGGCCGTGTCTCAATCGGGCATGCGACCAAGCTTTCAGCGCTTGCCCCCGAGCCATTCGCGGCGGCGCTCACCGGGCTTGCCGAAAACGGCATCGCCCTGACGGTGCTTCCGGCGACCGATCTCTATCTGAACGGCCGGGAATTCAGCCATCTGGTGCCGCGCGGCGTGACGCCGGGCCACAGGCTGATTGCGGCAGGCGGCGTTGCGACGCTCTCGACCAATAATGTCCTCAACCCGTTCACGCCTTTCGGCGATGCCTCGCTGATGCGGATGGCCAATCTCTACGCCAACATCGCCCAGCTCGGCACGGTGGAGGCGCTTCAAACCGTCTACGACATGATGAGCGGCCAGGCCGAGCGCCTGCTGGGGCGGGAGCCTTCGGCGATTGCGGCGGGTGCGCCCGCCAATGTGGTGCTGTTCGATGCCGAAACGCCGGCGGAAGCCGTGGCGACCATCGCGCCGACGCTGTGCGGCTGGCGCAACGGTCGGAAAACATTCGAGCGGCCACGGCCACGGCTGTTCCGCGCACCCGAAGGCAATTGAGTTCTCGAAAGCCGCTGAGCGGCACGGGAATTGCATGGGAATACTTCGGGAGACCGTTTTGCGCTTGTGAAAGGCATTTTGCATGATCACGGATCAGAACGGCACGATTGATGTCCGATTT
The DNA here is from genome assembly GCF_013459645.1 of Martelella sp. NC20. Classification (NCBI taxonomy): domain Bacteria; kingdom Pseudomonadati; phylum Pseudomonadota; class Alphaproteobacteria; order Hyphomicrobiales; family Aurantimonadaceae; genus Martelella; species Martelella soudanensis. Next base: position 271,348 of record NZ_CP054861.1, on the reverse strand, counting down.
TTACGCACGACCTTCCTTCTGTTGAGCGAACAGAATGTCTCGCGCGTTGCCGGAAAGCTCGGCCAGAGCCAGCCTTCCGTCAGCGCCGTGCTGAAACGCGCGCGCCAGGTTTTCGACGACCCGCTGCTGGTCAGGAGCGGGCAAAGCATGGCCGTGACCGAACGCGGCGAGGCGGTGCGCGCCTCGCTTTGCCGCATCCTTGCCGAGCTCAGCGAAACCATCAGCCCGGAAGAGGTTTTCGATCCGGCCACCACGGCCTTTGCCATGCGGGTGTCGGCGATGAGCTGCTTCAACGGGTTCCTGATACCGCCGATTGCCGAGCGGCTGCGCAAGGAAGCGCCGATGGCCTCCATCGATTTCTTTGCGCCGGCCGAGAGCGATGACCTGACCGAGCAGCTCAGTTCCGGCGCTTCCGACCTGCTTGTCGCCAACTGGCCGTCGCCGCATGAAAGCCTGCGCTCCAGCACGATTTTCGATTGCGAGACCGCCTGCATCATGCGCGCCGACCATCCCTTTGCAAAAACCGGCGACATGTCGCTGGAGGACTATCTGGCCTGGCCGCATCTGTCGCTCGGTTCCGTCGTCCGTCCGGCCTTCAGTCCGATCGGCGGGCGGCTCAAGCAGCTTGGCGTCAATCGCCGGGTGGCGCTCTCCGTGCCCGAATACGCGCTGGTGCCGCCTGTGATTACCCGCACGGACCTGATCTTCACCACGGCGCGGCCTTATGCGGAATTTGTGGTGGATCGCTATCCGGATTACGGCCTGCGCGTTGTCGGCGCGCCGCGCGAGTTCGGCAATATGCGGCTTTATCTGCTCTGGCACGAGCGGGCGCACAAGAGCCCGGCAAACCGCTGGGTACGCAACCTTATCCGTGATGTTTCAAGGCGTTACGGGGCCGATCTGCAAGAGCGTCCGACGCCGGCCGGGATGGCGGGGCTTGCCAAACTCGCGGCGGTATAAGCTGAGGCCTATACCACTTATAAGCCGCAGCGGAATTGTTGAATGTCAAACGACATGACCATAATGTAGGCACAAGAAGTAATTGCATAAAACTTAGTCCGGTAAGCCAGCCGTGCCCGAAATCAGAGGTTTCGGGACGCAGGCGAAGCTTTGCCCGGACGACAGAAGGAAGGGTTTTGAACATGCCGCTGAAATCGCACTGGTGGTGGGATCACACGACCAAGGACTTTACCGACATGGACATGTCGGAATTCGTCGCGATCCTGCCGGTGGCAGCCGTCGAGCAGCATGGCCCGCATCTGCCGGTTCGCGTCGACAGTGCCATCAATGCCGGCATCATCGCCCGTGCCGTCGAGATCATGCCCGACGACATGAAGGCGCTGGTGCTGCCGATGCAGGCCGTCGGCAAGTCGGTCGAGCATCTGGAATATCCCGGCACGCTGACCTTGTCCTACGAGACGCTGGCCCGCGTCTGGTTCGAAATCGGCGAGAGCGTGGCGCGCGCCGGCTGCAGGAAGATCATCTTCGCCAACTCCCACGGCGGCCAGCCGCAGGTGATGGAAATCGTCTGCCGCGAACTCAGGATCAAATGCGGCATGTTCGCCGTCTCGTCGTGGGTGTCGGCGGGCGCGAGCCAGGCCGATCTCTACAGCGCGCACGAGTTGAAGCACGGCATCCACGGCGGCGAATCCGAGACCTCGACCATGCTGCATCTCCACCCCGAACTGGTCGATATGCAGTATGCCGACGATTTCCAGCCGATGTCGATTGAGATGGAGCGCGGCAATCAGGTGCTGACGGCCGAAGGCCGGATCGGCTTCGGCTGGCAGACCCAGGACCTTCACCCCTCCGGCGCCTGCGGCAATGCGGCCGCCGCCGATGCCGAGCGCGGCAAGACCTATGTCGAACGCTCTGCCGAAAGCCTGGTGGCGCTCGCGCAGGAGGTTCTTGCGTTCCCGATGGAACGGCTGACCCAGAAGACCATGTTCAAGGATTGAGCGCTTGCTGGCACGAACCCCGACATCTGCTGTTTCCCGGACCGTCGAGCGCCTCACCCTCTCAGATGGCGTGGCGCTGGCTGCGGATGTCTATCGTCCCGCCGGCGAGGGGCCGTGGCCCGTCCTCCTGATGCGCCAGCCCTATGGCAAGGCGATCGCCTCCACCGTCGTTCTCGCCCATCCGTCCTGGTATGCCCGCATGGGCTATGTCGTGGTGGTTCAGGATGTGCGCGGCATGGGTGCGTCGGAAGGCGATTTCGACTGTCTTCGTCAGGAGATCCGCGACGGCGCGGAAACGGTGGAATGGGCCAGAGGCCTTGACGGGTCGAACGGAAAAATCGGGCTTTATGGCTTCTCCTATCAGGCGATCACGCAGTATCTGGCGCTTGCCGGCGGCGCGAAGGTCGACGCCATGGCGCCGGCCATGGGCTCATTTTCGCCGGAGAAGGACTGGGTCTGTGAGGGCGGCGCGTTGCGTTATGCCGGCATGGTCGGCTGGGCCCTGCAGATGGCGTTGCTGAAAGCCGCCCATGACGGCGATTTGGAAACCCATGCGGCGCTTTCGGCATTGAGCGGCCTGGAGGAGACGGCCCGATTCCTCACACAACGCCCGGACCTGTCCCACCTGAAACGCTGGCTGGACAATGGCGGGAGCGAATGGGATCAGGTCTCTCCGGAACGGCTCCTGCGGGGCCGCGCGCTCGATATTGCGGTGCTGCACACCGGCGGATGGTATGATTTCATGCTCGAAGGCACGCTTGCCGCCGACCGGGCCTTTCGCAAGGCATCGCCTGCGACCGCGCATCTTGCCATCGGTCCCTGGACGCATATGCCGTGGAACGGGGCGAGCGGCGGATCGCGCATGCGCGAAGCCGAGACCTGGTCCGTCGATCGCGCCAATGTCGCCTTCTTCGATTTCTACCTGAAGCACAAGGGCAGTCCACCGCCGTCCCTCACCCTGTTCGATATCGGGGAGCGTCGCTGGAAGACGTTCGATCGCTGGCCCGAAACCCTGGAGAAAACGCTGGCGCTCGCCTCCGGCGGTCTTGCCGCGACGCTGGCAAACGACGGCAGGCTTGCCGGTGAGCCGGGTGATGTGGATGGCGAGGACGTTCTCGTCAGCGATCCCTTCCGCCCCGCGCCGCTTGTCGGCGGCCATGTCGGCGAACCGGCGGGCTTTGCCGATCGCGCGGCGGCGGATGACCGCTCCGATGTCGCCGTCTATACCACCGCCCCTCTGGCGCAGTCCTTCACCCTTTGCGGGCCCGTCAGGGCCGACATCACCGTCAACACGGAAGCACCGGTCTTCGATCTCGTTGCCACGCTTTCCCTGGTCACCCCCTCAGGAAGCGCAAATGTGATCCAGACCGGGATAACCCGGACAAGAAACACGGGCGCGCCGGTGAGCGTCGGTTTGCGCGCGGCCTTTGTCACAGTGCCGGCGGGCTTCAGCCTCCGCCTGTCGCTGCAGGCCGCGGCCTGGCCCGCCTTTTCTCTCCACGCACAGGACCCGGCGGATGCCGGCGTCATGGATGCAGCGCCGCTGACGCTTGCGATCCGTCACGACGCCAGCCGTCTTGTGCTTTCCGTTTTGAAAGAGGACACCGTCAATGGCGCCTAAGCCTTATCTCACCCTCGACAATGTTTCGGCGACCTATGGCGATACCACCGCCGTTTCCGGCCTGACCATCGAAGTCCCGAAGGGCGAGCTTCTGTCGCTTCTGGGGCCGTCGGGCTGCGGCAAGACCACGACGCTCAGGATGATCGCCGGTTTCGTCGAGCCATCCGGCGGCCGCATCATCCTCAATGACAAGGACATCAGCCGCAAGCCGGTGCACAAGCGCAATATCGGCGTCGTGTTCCAGTCCTACGCGCTGTTTCCGCATCTGACCGTGATCGACAATGTCGGCTTCGGGCTCAGAATGCGCAACGCCTCGCGCGCCGAATGGCGGGAACGGGCGGGCAAAACGCTCGAAACGGTCGGGCTTACCCCCTATGCCGATCGCTATCCCGCCCAGCTTTCCGGCGGTCAGCAGCAGCGCGTAGCACTTGCCCGCGCGCTGGTGATCGAGCCGGATGTGCTGCTGCTCGACGAGCCGCTTTCCAATCTCGATGCCAATCTCCGCGCCGATATGCGCAACGAGATCCGTTCGCTGCAGCAGCGTCTCGGCATCACCACCATCTTCGTCACCCACGACCAGTCGGAAGCGCTTTCGATGTCGGATCGCGTGGCGGTGATGAGCAAGGGCGTGATGAGCGAGATCGGCACGCCGCTTGCCCTTTGCGATGCACCCAAAAGCCCCTTCACCGCGACCTTCCTCGGCCACCGCACCGTCATTGACGGCAAGGTTGAAAACGGCGTGTTTTCAGCGCCCGGCATCACCTGTGAAGGCGCGCCGGAAAGGGCCACCAAGCTGGTTCTGCGCGCCTCGCGCCTGCGCCTCGGTGAAGGCAATTCTCCGCTTTCGGTTTCAGGCACGCTCGTCAATGCAGCCTATCTTGGCGAGACCTATGAAGCCGATATCCAGGCTGCCTGCGGCATGATCCGGCTTGTCGTTCCCTCCGACACGCCGCCGCCGCCGGTCGGCACTGCCTGCCGGGTCACCGCCGAACCCGGCGGGACCACCTTCATCTGAAAAACATAAAACAGGAGAACAGCTGACATGAATATCAAGAGACGTTCCTTCAACAAACTCATCCTGGGCGGCGCTGCCTCGCTTGCCGCCCCCTATTCCTTCGTTCGCGCGCAAACGGCCGATCCCAAACCCGGCGACGAGCTTGTCGTCGGCATCTGGGGCGGCACTCAGGAAAAGATCGTCAAGCAGTATATCGAGCCGGTTCTGGTCGACAAATACGGCTGCAAGATCTCCTATGTGCTCGGCGGTACCGTCGAGCGCCGCGCCCGCGCCTATGCCGAGCGCGGCCGCCCGAGCTTCGATGTGCTCTATCTCAACATCTTCGAGAGCCGCCAGGCCGTGAAGGATGGCGTGACCCAGCCGGCGACCGATGCCGTCGAAAACGCCCAGTACCTCTACCCGATCGCGAAGAAGGGCGGCTATGGCGTGGCCCTCAACCCCTGCACCATCGTCTACAACAAGACCAAGGCATCCGCGCCGATCACGTCCTGGAAGGATATGTGGAAGCCGGAATGGCAGGGCCGGATCGCCTGGCCGAACGGCCTTGGGGCCGAAGGCATTTCCGCGCTGATGATGTCGACGCTTTCCTGGTTCGGCGACCAGTCCAAGATGGCGCCGGAAGGCTTCGACAAGGTCAAGGAACTCAAACCCTTTGCCGCGATCCAGGGCAGCCAGGCGCAGCTTTTCGACATGTTCGATCAGGATATCGCCGATCTTTCGGTCGAGTTCGGCAGCTTCTGCGAAAAATACATCGAGGAACGCAATCCCGACTTCGCGCTTGCCAATCCTGAAGAGGGCAAGGCGCTCGCCATGAACGTTGCCTGCATCACCGAGGGTACGAAGAACCAGAAGCTTGCCGAAGAGTGGGTCAACCTGCATTTGTCGCCGGAAGTCATGCTGGCCTATGCCAGCGAGATCTACTACTCGCCGACGGTCGACAATGTCGAAATCCCGGCCGACCTTCAGAGCAAGCTGATCATGCCCGACCAGATCGACACCCTTGTCGACTTCGACTGGGATTACATCAATGCCAACCGCAACAAATGGCAGTCCATCTACGACCGGGAGATCGCCGGATGAGGAAATGGCTTGGACCGGCGCTTTCAGCGCCGGTCACCATCTGGCTCCTGATCGCTTTCGCCGCGCCGCTCATCGCGGTGATATTCCTGTCGCTGCATGAATATTCCGATCCGTTCGGACCGCTGATCCAGTCGCCGTCGCTCCAGCAGTTCATCGATATCGGCTCCGACAGTTTCTACTACCGGGTGGTGTTCGAGACGATCTGGCTTTCGCTCGCCGTGACCATTGTCTCCGCGCTGCTCGGCTATCCCGTGGCCTACTGGCTGGCGCGCATGCCGGGCAAATACCGCGCCTTTGCCTTTGCCATCGTCCTGATTCCGCTTTTGACCAATGTGGTCGTGCGCTCGCTCGGCATCATTCTCCTGCTGTCGCCGGAAGGGCTGATCAACATCGTCACCGGCTGGTTCGGCATTCCGCCGGTCAAGACCATGCTGTTCAATCATGGCGCGGTGATCGTCGCGCTCACCCAGGTCTACATGCCGTTCATGGTGCTGGCGCTTTACGACAATCTGCAGAACACATCGCCGCGCGTGCACGAGGCGGCGCAAAGCCTCGGGGCCTCGCCCGCAATCCGTTTTCTGACTGTCGATCTGCCGCTTTCGCTACCCGGGCTCAAAACCGGCACGATCGTGGTCTTCCTGCTGTCGTCGACCTCCTATGTTTCGGCCACCATGCTGGGCGGCAAGAAGGTCTGGACCACCGGCATGCTGGTGCTGCAGGAGGCCATGCACAACCTCAATACCTCGCTCGCCGCGGCGCTGGCGCTGGTGATGACGGCGACGGGATTGCTGTTTGCCGTGCTGGCCACCATCACGCTCAACCGGCTGATGACCTGGCGCTATGGCGGCAGGAGCCGTCCGGTTTCCCTGCCGCGCTTTATCGAGCCGGTTGTCAATCTTGCCGGTCCGGTTGTCTCCCGGCTGCTGTTTGCCGCCGCCATTGTCCTGCTGCTTCTGCCGCTCGGTCTCGTCTTCGTCCAGAGCTTCAACGATGTTGAACTGGCGACAGCCGCGGGTTTTCGAGGGTTCACGCTGCGCTGGTATCACGAGGTTTTCGTTTCGGGCTACTACACCGATTCCTTCGTCGTCTCGGTCAAGGTGGCGCTTGCGGCCCTTGCGGTCTCGCTGATCATCGCCGTGCCGGCTGCCTTTGCGCTTGCGCGCTTTCCCTTCCGTGGCCGCTCCGCGCTGCTCGCCTTCTGGCTGCTGCCGCTGACGCTTCCGCATGTGGCGCTTGGCGTCGGCATGCTGAAACTGCTGCAGATCTATGTGGCCGTGCCTGCCTTCATCGGCCTTGTCGCCATTCATGTCGTGGTGATCCTGCCGTTTGCGATCACGCTGCTGACCGCTTCGGTGATCGGCCTTGACGAGGCCCAGGAAGAGGCGGCCGCAAGCCTCGGCGCCAATGGCTGGAAGCGTTTCCTGCTGGTAATCGTGCCGGGGCTGATGCCGGGCCTGTTCGCCACCTCGATTGTCGGCTTCCTGCTGAGTTTCGACGAGGTGACGGTGACGAGCTTCCTGACCACGGCACGGCTGACGACACTGCCGGTGCGCCTCTATGCCGAGGCCTCGTTCGAACTGAGGCCGACGGCGCATGCGCTGTCATCGGTGCTGATCCTGCTGACGGTCGTGCTGCTCGCCATTGTCGGCCGCTTTGTCAGGCTGGACAGGCTTTATGCACGGTAGCCCCCATCTCAGTCGGCCATTTCCCGCATCACGACCCGGACATTTTCCACGAACACGCTGGCAATCGCGGAGATGTTGCGGCGGCCGCCGATCAGCATCAATTGCTGGGTGTCGGACTGGAACTCCCGGACCGGCACATAGACGAGGCGGCCCATGCGGCTTTCGAATGCAATGTCGAAGGGCGTCAGGAAGGTGAGGTAGCCTTCGCTCATCGCCAGATGCCGCATCATCTCGATCGAGTTGGCCTCGACCGCAAACGATATCTGCAGATTGGCGCGTGAAAACACCTGTTCGATATGGGGGCGGATCGCCGTTGTCGGATCGGCGCCGGCGACCGGATAGCCGATGCATTCCGAAAGGCGGACGCTGGTGGAGCGCGCCAGCGGATGGTCCGGCGCGACCGCGATCCCGAGCCGGCCGATGGCGATTTCCAGCACGCCGACATCGGCATCGGCCGGAAAATCGAAGCCGAGGCCCAGATCCGCCTCGCCGGCCCGCACCGCATTGCGGATATCGTCACCGGTGGTCATCAGCATCATGCGCGCGCTGACGCCGGGATTGGCGCGCTGGAACCGGCCGACGGCGCGCGGCAGAAGATTGGCGGCCAGCCCGCTCATCAGCGCGATCGTCACCACGCCGCGCCGCAGGCCCTTCAGATCCTCCATCATCGCTTCGGCGCGGTTCATGCCCTTCAGCGTCTCGCGCACATGGCCGATGAGGATTTCGCCGGCGGCCGTCAGCGTCAGCCGTCTTCGGCTGCGGTCGAACAACTGGGTGTCGAGGGCTTCCTCAAGGGCTGCGATCTGGCGCGAGATGGCGGAGGCCGAAACATTGAGCCGGTCGGCGGTCTTGCGCACAGATCCCGTGCGGGCAACCTCGTCGAGATAGTTGAGCAGACGGCCATGCAGCATAGGCTTTCCTCTTGTTGCCTTTTAGGCAACATTCTATGCGAAAATAAATGCTTTTAAAGCGACAAAAACTACCTCAACATGCTGTCAGTACTGAAGGCGCAAAAGGCCACCGCAGAGCAGTTCCCCCAGCGAAGCGGCGGCTTCAGTCTTCGGTTTCCGGCATGAGCGGCACTATAAGGTCTCCCACCACCTTGATAATGCTCCGCGCCGCTCATGCCGGCCCCTATTCGTGTTTTGTAGTTTCCAGAGGGTCCCATGCTCACCTACGCATTCGAACAGGTCGAAAAGGCCGAAGTCTTCAGGATCGCGCCGACCGACACCAATTATTTCGCGATCCTCTTCGATCCCGAGAAGGACGGGATCGACAACATCTTCGTTATCGAGATCTTCACCGTCGGCGGCGCGACGCCCCCGAACGAGCACAGCCACGCCCATGAATTCTTCTATGTGATCGAGGGCGAGGGCATCGCCGCGAGCGACGGCGAGGAAATGCCGATCAAGAAGGGCGATGCGCTGATGCTGCGGCCGGGCTCCGAACATGTCGTCAGGAACACCGGTTCCTCCAAGCTCTATACGCTGACGGTGATGACGCCGAACCAGGATTTTGCCGAGCTGATCCGTTCCGGCGAGCGCGTGTCGCTCGACGAGGAAGACCTGAAGGTGCTGGCGGGGAAGGCCGGCTGATGCAGCAAGACGCCGATGCCCTGCCGCTCGGCCCCTCGCGGCTGAACCGGTGGCAGGTCTCTGGAGGCCGGGTCGATATGATCCGCCCGCAGCCTGAGCCACGTCCGCTGTCGGTGAAAGACCGCGACCGCGAGATCGTGCTTGATCTCAACCGCACGGCGATCGTGATCGTCGACATGCAGAATGATTTCTGCCATCCCGAAGGCTGGCTTGCCGGCATCGGGGTGGATGTGACGCCCGCGCGCGCACCGATCGCGCCCTTGCAGCGCCTTCTGCCCGCGCTCCGTGAAGCCGAAGTGAAGGTCGTCTGGCTCAACTGGGGCAACCGCCCGGACAAGGCCAATCTGCCGCCCGCCACGCTGCATGTCTACAAGCCGACGGGTCGCGAAACCGGGATCGGCGATCCGCTGCCCAACGGCGCGAAAGTGCTGGAAAAGGATAGCTGGGCCGCCGCCGTCGTCGATGAGTTGGAGATCGCCGAAACCGATATCGCGGTCGACAAGTTCCGCATGTCCGGTTTTCAGGACACGGAACTCGACAGCATATTGCGCAATCTCGGCGTCACCACCGTCCTGTTTGCGGGAGTAAACGCCGACCAGTGCGTGCTGTGCACCCTGCAAGATGCCAGTTTCCTTGGCTATGACTGTCTGCTGGTGGAGGATTGCGCGGCGACCACATCGCCGCAATTCTGCATGGATGCGACCCTTTACAACACCCGCCAGAGCTTCGGTTTCGTGTGTTCCTCGGACGATATCGTCGCCGGCCTTTCCCGAGTTGAAGCATGACGCAAGACAAACAGGCCGCGGTTCAGCCGGTCAATCTCCCCGAGATCCTGGAAGAGGTCACGAAACTCTGCGATCTTTACGAAAAGGCGCTGATGGAAAACGACCTCGATACGCTGGATGCGCTGTTCTGGGAAAGCGAGCAGACGCTGCGCTACGGCGTCGGCGAGAACCTCTACGGCATTTCCGAAATCCGCGACTTCCGCAAGGGCCGGTCGGGCGGCTCGCCCCGACGCGATGTCATCCGCCGCCAGATCACCACCTTCGGCAGGGACTGCGCGGTCTGTGATCTCGAATTCCAGCGGCCGGGCGCCGCCGTTCGCGGCCGGCAAAGCCAGACCTGGATCCGCACGGCTTCCGGCTGGAAGGTCGCCGCCGCCCATGTGTCGCTGATGGGAAATTCCCATTGATGCCGGCTTCTGGGCCGTGGTCCGGCTCAGGCTGCTAACAAAATCCTTGCCAAGCTCATCCGTCATGCCGGGCTTGACCCGGCATCCAGGGCCGCTTGTGGTGAATTTCAGACAAAAGCCTTTGCGCGCAAGGACCTGGCGCTTGCTGGACCCCGGATCAAGTCCGGGGTGACGGCGGAGAGGGATGCGGCTCCGTGACCACTTACGCAGTTTGTCGACAAACTGCGCCGGGCTTCAGCCCGGCTTTTTCGGGCGTGATCTTCGCATTGCGTTTTCAACGGCCTGCGTGCATGCTCCGGCCATTACTCCTCCATTAACGGGCATGTTTCATGACGCAATCCATCGGTCCCTTTGTCGAACGTTTCGAGCCTCCGGTCATCGCGGAAACGCCGGTTTCAGACCGGCTTTCGGGGCTGACCGTTGCGGTCAAGGACAATTTCGACATCGCGGGCGCCGTCACCGGCGGCGGCAATCCCGAATGGGCGGAGGATCAGGCGCCGGCAGCGCATCATGCGTCCGCGGTCCAGACCCTTCTCGATAATGGCGCCGCTCTCGTCGGCAAGGTCCATATGGACGAGCTCGCCTACAGCCTGATGGGGGTCAATGCCCGTTTCGGCACGCCGGAAAATCCGGCCGCTCCGTCGCGCGTCCCGGGCGGCTCTTCCTCCGGCTCGGCCTCTGCCGTCGCATCGGGGCTTGCCGATATCGGGCTCGGCTCCGATACCGGCGGTTCGGTGCGTCTTCCGGCCTCCTTCTGCGGGCTTTTCGGCTGGCGTCCGACCCATGGTCTCGTATCGGGCGAGGGGCTTCTGCCGCTGGCCGAAAGCTATGACGTGCCGGGCTTTCTGACCCGCGATCTGGAAACGCTGTCGCTGCTCGGCGACGTCTTTGCCGGCGGGCAAAGCGCCGATGACGACGTCCGGCTGGTGTTCCCCGCCGATGTCTGGCGGCTGTGCGAGGATGCGGCGGCGGCAGCCCTGAAATCAGCCCTGCCGAAGGGTGACCGCAACGACAGTCCGCTGCTTCCGGGCGGGGACTTGAAATCGCTGCTGCCGGTTTTCCGCACCCATCAGGGTTATGAGGCGTGGCGGCATTTCGGGTCGTGGATCGAAAAGCGCGAACCCGATTTCGGCCCCGGTATCCGCGACCGTTTCGCCATGGCCGCGAAGATCACACCGGAAGAGTTCGAGGAGGCGAAGGCAAGGCGCGCGGCGTTCCGCGCGCATCTGAGCCGGGTCCTGTCGCCGGGGACCGTCATGGTCTACCCGACCTCGCCGGGCCCCGCGCCGCTTCTGACCGACGGCAACGACCTCGTCGAGACCTTCCGCAACCGCGCGCTTTCGATGCTGGCCATTGCCGGCCATGGCGGCCTGCCGCAATTGTCGGTTCCGCTCGCGGCAGTTCAGGGCTCGCCGCTCGGGCTTTCGCTGGTCGCGGCACCCGGCAGCGACCGGCTGCTGATCGAAACGGCGCAACGCTTCATCTGAGGGTATCATGCTTCATTCCGCGACAGGCTTTGACGGGGCGTTTTCCGCTCCGCACCGTGCAGCAGCGCTGGCGGGACGCGACATTCTGCAGGCTGGCGGCACGGCGATCGAGGCCATGGTCGCCGCCGCCGCAACGATTGCCGTCACCTATCCGCACATGAACGGGATCGGCGGCGACGGCTTCTGGCTGATCCACCGACCCGGCCGGCAGGTAACCGGCATTTCCGCCTGCGGGCAGGCCGCCCGGCTTGCAACGCCTGAATGGTATGGCGAACGCGGCTTTGTTGACGCCATGCCGACGCGCGGGCCCGTTGCCGCCCTCACGGTTCCGGGCACGGTCGGCGGTTGGGAAAAGGCGCTGTCGCTGGTGGAAGATGAAAAACGCCTGCCGCTCGAAACGCTGCTTTCCTCGGCAATCGGCTACGCCGAAAACGGCATCGCCGTCACCGGGAACCAGTCGGACTGCACGGCCGCCAAACTTGACGGTCTGCGCGATGTCCCGGGCTTCGCCGAAACATTCCTGATCGATGGCGCGGTTCCCGAGGCGGGGGCGCGGCTTTGCCAGAAACCGCTGGCGGCGACATTGCGGGCGCTCGCGGCTCTAGGATTATCTTCCTATTATTGCGGCGATCTTGCGCGCACCCATGCGGCCTTCCTTGAGGAGAGCGGTTCTCCGCTGCGTCTGGAAGACTTCGCGGCCTATGAGGCCCGCATTGTTGACCCGCTCCGTGTCGAGACGTCGCATGGCAGGCTGATGAACATGATCCCGCCGACGCAAGGGGTCGCCTCGCTGATGATCCTGGCGGTGTTCGACCGGCTCGGGGTTACAAAGGGCGAAGGATTTGAACACCTCCACGGCCTGATCGAAGCCACGAAACAGGCCTTCATCGTGCGCAATGCCGGGCTCGGCGATCCGGATTTCATGGCCGAGCCCGCGCAGGACTGGCTTGCCGATGACCGGCTCGATGCGCTTGCGGCAAGGATCGACATGAAAAACGCCTTCCCATGGCCCCATGAGCCGGCGGACGGTGACACGATCTGGATGGGGGCGGCGGACCGCTACGGCAATGTCGTTTCCTTCATCCAGAGTGTCTATTGGGAGTTCGGCTCGGGGCTGACTTGCCCTGAAACCGGTGTGTTCTTTCAAAACCGCGGCGCCGGATTTTCGCTCGCGCCCGGACCGAACCGGCTTGCGCCGGGAAAACGCCCGTTCCACACGCTGAATCCGGCCCTTGCGCATCTGAGGGACGGTCGCGTGATCGCCTATGGCACGATGGGCGGCGAGGGACAGCCGCAGACGCAGGCGGCTGTGTTCTCGCGCCATGTCCTGTTCGGCGAAGACCTCCAGGCCGCCGTGACCGCGCCGCGCTGGCTTCTCGGCCGCACCTGGGGCGAGGAGACGACAACGCTGAAGCTCGAAGACCGGTTCGACCCGGCGCTGGTCGCCCGGCTGAAAGAAGCCGGTCACGATGTCGAAATGCTGCCTGCCTTTTCGGATGCGGCAGGCCACGCCGGCGCCATCGTGCTGCATCAAAACGGGCTGATGGAGGCGGCAAGCGATCCGCGCGCGGACGGCCTTGCGCTTGTGGATTGAGGGGCGGTTTTAGCCGGAAACCAGGTTGTCGATTTACACTTCAAACGGTTCTTCCTCAAAGCCTGTGGTTAACAGAGCGTTAGCGTGGCAGTTGCTATCTTCGGGGGATGCGAACGAAATGGTCACCCGGCCCAGGGGCTAAAGTTCTGGGTATCACACTTCAGGATGAAGAAAATTGGATTGTTTCCACTGAGGCAAAACCTGTCGGAATGTGCCCAGATTGCGGTATGCGAAATCGACACAGGCATGGTTGGCACAGCCGCTGCCTCCAGGACCTACCTGCTCAGGGTCAAGTGGTGAAAATCAAACTCGCGTTGAGCCGGTGGCAATGTAATACCAAGGCGCGAAGATGCTGACGCATCTTCGCGCCTTGGTATTATTGGCGAATAGGCACTTGGTGAGGGTTTGAAGTCGAATATGGGGATCGAAAACCCGGCGTTCCGGATTTTATCCGCGCAATCCTCACCCCCAGCTGAATGATGGTCCTTCCTCGCGGAAGCGGTCGAACTGTTCGATCGCTTTCAGCGAGCGGCCGTCGTCGATGGCGGCGAGGTCGAGGATCACGGTATTGGCGATGGTCATCGGCACGACGAGCGACTGCGACTGGCCAAGCGCTCCGCGCGAGACCGTGATGTGGTGGTCCGGCGGCGGGTCGAAACGGCCGCCTGCGACATCGGTGATCGCGAGCGTGGTCGCGCGCCGGTCGGCCGCCACGGTGCGGATATCATGCATCAACGGCGGCGGGCTGCGGAAGGCGAACAGCCACAGCACGTCCCCGTCGGACATGGTCATCAGCGTTTCGCGCAGCAGGTTCGGCGTCGCCGTCAGGTCGGTGGCGTTGTAGCCGGAGCGGTTGAGGCGGAGGTTCACCAGATAGGCGAGCGCGCCGAAATGGCCGAGGCCGACCACGAAGATCCGCCGGCAGTCGCGCACAGCTTCGGAAAAACGCCTTATCTGGCCGTCATTGACCGCCTTGCGCGCGCTTTCGAGTGCCGCGATCTCGCTGTCGATGACGGAGGAGACCAGCGCGCCCTCATCGGCGCGCAGCAGGCGGGCGGCGACGCGGGCGGCGCCATTGTCGAAATCCTCGCCCTCGTCGACCAGGCTGTTCTGCAAGAAGGTGCGGAATTCCGGATACCCCTCGAAGCCGAGCCTGCGCGCAAGCCGGACGGCGGAGGAGGGGTGAAGGCCGGCGCGATTTGAAATTTCGCGCCCGTTTTCAAGGGCCGCACGCATCGGGTTCTGCATCAACACGTCGAGGAGGCGGGCATCGGCCTCCGTCAGCCGCTCGGCATTGAGCGCCACAAGCTCACTCAGGTGCTGGGGAATATCGTCTGCTCTGTCCATGTTCCTTCCCGGTTTCAGCCTTCCTGAACGGCGAATTCGCGGCGCTCGCCGGTCCCGCTGTCGAAGAAATGCGCGGCCTTCATGTCGCAGGCGATCCAGCAGTCGTCAAGATTGGCGGGAAGCGCGCTGCGATGGGCGGTCAGCGTAACCCGGCCGGCCGGCGTCTCGCAATGGAGCACGACGTCGGAGCCGGTCATTTCGCTCAAGGTGACGCGGGCGGGAAGCGCGACACCCTCGGGCTTCGCGCCGACGAGCGTCAGCGCGTCGGAGCGCAGGCCGACGGTCAGGTTCCCGGGGATGCCCGTGCCCGGCACGGCTTCAAGGAAATTCATCTCCGGCGCGCCGATGAAGGAGGCGACGAAGCGGTTCGCCGGCCGGTCGTAGATGGCCTCGGGCGTGTCGAATTGCTGCAGGTAACCGTCCTTCATCACCGCGATCCGGTCTGCGAGCGAAAGCGCCTCGGTCTGGTCGTGGGTGACATAGATGATGGTGGCCTTCAGCGCCCTGTGCAACTCCTTGATCTCGCGGCGCATGACGACGCGCAGCGCATTGTCGAGGTTAGAGAGCGGCTCGTCCATCAGGAAGGTCGAGGTCTCGCGGGCGATCGCCCGGCCCATGGCGACGCGCTGGCGCTGGCCGCCGGAGAGCGCGGCCGGCTTGCGGTCGAGATAGGGTTCGAGCTGCAGCGTGCGGGCGACCTCTTCCGCCCTGGCGTTGCGCTCCTTCTTCGCCATGCCGCGCAGTTCCAGCCCGAAGGCGATGTTCTCGCGCACCGTCATGTGCGGATAGAGCGCGTAGTTCTGGAAGATCATCGCGATGTCGCGGTCCTGCGGGGCGATGTCGTTGGAGCGCTTGCCGTCGAGGATGATGTCGCCCTCGCGGCAGGTCTCGAGCCCCGCGATCAGGCGCAGCAATGTCGATTTACCGCAGCCGGAGGGGCCGACTATGACGATGAACTCGCCGGGCTCGATATCCATCGAGACACCGTGCAGCACGGTCGGCCCCCTGTCATAGGACTTGCGGATGGTCTTCAGTGTAATGCGGCTCATGGTCTTGTCTCCTGGCGGGCATTACGGATGGAAAGGGCAAGTGTCGGACGGTCGGTGGTGAACACTTTCACGCCGAGGTCGAACGCCTTCTCGATCTGCGGCCGGGTGTGTGCCGCCCAGCAGCCGAAGGCAAGGCCGGCGTCTTCCGTCATCGCCTTCAGGGCAGCGTTCGCGGTATCGATATTGACGCCGATTTCAGCGATGCCGCGCAGGCGGGCAATATCGATGACGCCGCGGGGACCAAGCTGGTTGAGGATTGCCGGCGAGACGAGCCATAGCGCCGGCCGCTCGGTCGCATCGGCGAGATCCGTCAGCGTGTCGAGCAGGAACGATGAAAAGGTCGCCGTTGCGAGCTTGCCTCCGGCATCGAGCGCGGCGACGGCCTTCGGCACGAAACCGGGATAAGGGCGTCCGTCATGGCCGGGCTTGATCTCGCAGCGGAAGGCGACCGGGCTTTCATTGAAGATCGCGCAGAGCTCCTCGACGTAGAGCGGATGGCGGAAGCCGGCGGCGGCGTGATCGACGATCGCGGCGCGCACCTCGGCGGCCGTCATCTCCGCGATCGCGCCGGCGGTATCGGTGGTACGGTCGAGCGTGGCGTCATGATGGACGATGATCCGGCCGTCGGCGGTCGGGTGCAGGTCGAACTCGACTTCTTCGACGGCCATGGCGGCGGTTGCGGTGAAGCCCGCCCAGGTGCTGTCGCCGAATTCGAGCGTTCCGCCGCGATGAGAAGCAATGCGTGTCACAGTGGTCTTTCCAGTCATGGTCTTGATTATTTCACGGCGCCCATGGTGATGCCGCGGATCAGGTGGCGCTCGACGAGCACGAAGCCGAGGATCACCGGCAGCAGCGAGATGGTGGAGGCGGCCATCACCAGTGGCCAGTCGATGAGGCCTTCGCCGGGGTTGAGGCGGTAAAGATGGGCAAGCCCGACCTGCAGCGTGTAGAGGTCCTCGCGGCTGGTGGCGACCAGTGGCCAGATATAGTTGTTCCACTCGCCGATGAAGATGTAGAGGCCCATGGAGAGGATCGCGGGCTTGGCGATCGGAACGATCACGCGCCAGAGCACCTTGATGGGCGTTGCGCCATCCATATAGGCGGCCTCATCCAGCGCGCGGGGGATGCCTCGGATATATTGCCGGAGGAAGAAGGCTGCGAAGCCGTTCGAGATCGCCGGCAGGATCAGCCCGGCATAGGTATCGAGCAGGCCGGCATCGGCGAGCGTCAGGTAGTTCGGGATCAGGCTGATATGGCTCGGGATCATCAGCGTCGCCACGGTTGCGGCGAACAGCAGGTTGTTGCCGGGAAAGGTGAAGCGGGCAAAGGCGAAGGCCGCCATGGTGGCGAATGCCGTGCCGATCACCGTCACCGCGCCGGAAACGATCAGGCTGTTGAAGAGATAGCGGGCGAAATTGTACTGGCCGACGGCAACTTCATAGTTGACGAGGGTGAAATGCACCGTGCCGGTATAATAGGCGGTCGAAGTCTGGAACGACATCCAGATCGAATAGAGTACCGGCGACAGGAACAGCATGCCGGCGACAAGCGCAAGGCCGGAGAGCAGGGGATTGTCAGGCTTCATAATGGACCCTCCGTCCGAGGACGCGCGCCTTGAACACGGCGAGCCCCACCAGAAGAATGAACAGCAGCACGGCAAGCGCCGAGCCCTGGCCGATATCGAAGAGCGTGAAGCCGATCTGGTAGAGGCGGTTGACGAGAAGATCGGTGGCGCCGGCGGGCCCGCCCTTGGTCATGACGTCGACCAGCGTGAACACCTGGAAGGCCTCGATGACCGAGATCACCAGCAGGAAATAAGTGGTCGGCATCACCAGCGGAAAGGTGACCCGGCGGAACACGTGGCGCCTCTTTCCTCCGTCGACGGCGGCGGCGTCGTAGAGTTCCTGCGGGATCGCCTGAAGGCCGGCGATGTAAATGACCACGTCATAGCCGAGCTGTTTCCAGGTATTGATGAAGATCAGCACGCCAAGCGCCAGGTCCGGGTTCTGCATCCACCGCACCTTGTCGATGCCGAGCACCTCGAGCAGGCCGTTCATCATGCCGAAATCGGTAGCGAAAACCCAGGAGAAAACCACGGCGATCGACACGGTCGAGGTCACTGAGGGCAGGAACAGGGCGCCGCGCAGGATGCGTCGGGAAACCGTTTCGCGGGTGAGCGCGCTTGCAAACCACAGCGCCAGCCCCAGCCGGATCGGCACGGAAATGACGGCGAAGACGGTTGTGACCCAAAGCGAATTCCAGAACGCCTGCGAGCTGAACAGGATGCGGTAATTGTCGAAGCCGACAAAAGGCTTGTCGGCCGACATGAAGTCCCACTGGCGGAAACTGAGATCGACGCTGGTGATGATCGGGATATAGGTGAACACCGCGATGAACAGCATCAGCGGCAGAACGAAAAGATAGGGTGTCAGCTTGCGCGGCATGAGCGGGCTTCCTGTGCTGCCGGGCTTGCGCGGCAGGCTGGTGGCGGTTTGGCCCGCGCGCCGGAGCGGGCGCACGGGCCTTTGCGATGTCCTGGTATCAGGGCCTATTTCGCGAGGCGGTCGGCCTCTTCGCGGGTGCGGGCGGCGAAGTCTTCGAGTGCCGGCTGCACCGCCTTGGTGCCGAGTGCCACGGCCTGCCAGACGTCGTATTCGTTGGCGCGCATCCAGGTGACGACCGGCGGACGCGGACGGCCGCGGGCGAAGTCGAGCTGGTCGATGGCAACCGTGATGCCGTCCTCGTTGGCGATCGCTTCAGCGGCGCGCGGCTCGGCGGCGGTCTTCTTGTTGATCGGCATGTAGCCGGTCGCGGCGAACCAGATCGCGTTCGATTCCGGGTTTGCGGCAAACGAGATGAACTTGTAGGCCGCGTCCTTCACATCCTGGTCGGAAGAGGAGAGGATGCCGATGCCGGCGCCGCCGATCGGAACCGAGCAGACCTTGTTGCAGGGCATGGGCAGCACGACGACGTCATCGCCGAGCGCCTTCCTGACGTCGCCGTAGTCGCCGGTCGAGTTCATCATCATGCCGGCATGGCCGGAGAGGAAGACCTGCTTGTCGGTGGACTCGTCGGTCACGCCGTCGGGCGAGGCGATCCCGTCCTTCACCAGCGAGGCCATCCACTCATAGGCTTCGACCGTGTTCGGGCTGTCGATGAGGATATCGCCGGTCTTGGAATCGATCAGATCGCTGTCGTTCGACATGATCAGTCCCCAGCGGGCGAACTGGCCCGGAGACGTCATGCCCATGACATCTTCACCGCCCAGAGTATCAGTGATCCTGGATGCGGCCGACTTGATGTCGTCGAAGGTGACGAGCGGCGGTAGTTGATCGAAACCGGCCTGCTCGAAAAGGGCCTTGTTGATGTAAAGCACCGGTGTCGAGGAATTGAACGGGATGATGTAGTTCTTGTCCTGGTAGACGCCGACCTCGCGGGCGAAGTTGAACAGGTCACCGGACAGCGGGTCGCTGGCGAGCTGCCCGGAAAGATCGTCGAGCACGCCGCGATCCGCGAACAGGCCGTAGCGGGTGACTTCCATGATCACCGCGTCCGGTGCGCGATGGGCCGGAATCGCGGCCTGGAGCTTGGCGACGATGTCGTTGTAGTTGCCGATGAACTGGGCATCGATATGGATATCGGGGTTTTCCTGTTCGAAATTGTCGATGATTTCGGCAAGCGCTTCGCCGTTGGACCTGTTGTCGGCAAAGCTGTGCCAGAATTCGACGGTGGTTTGCGCGAAGGCGGAAGGCGTCATCATGGCCACGGCGCCGGCGAGGAGATATGCGGAGAGTTTGTTCATGGGAACTGTCCTTTGCAATCCGAATTGCATTGATATGGCTATTTGCAATTATGCGTTCAGGACGACAGTCCGATGAATGAAAGATGAAGCTTTGACAACAAGCCTGGTCCCCGGACAGCTGGAGCCCTGCGGTCTCGGCTGGCTGTTGCAGTCGAGAAACGCTGCGAGGCTGAACAGATATTTGTCGATTGCTATCCCGTCCGGCTCCCCTCGGTTCGACCGAAACCGATGTTCAACGCGCTGCCGATGGATCACGGCGCACGCTTTTCGGCAAAGGGGAGCATGTAGGCGTTGTCGTTATGTCAATAAGCGACCCAACTACTTCGTTGGGCGTGGTGCGGGGAACGGCCCAAATTCCGCAATATTGACAATCAGCGCGTAGATCCCCGCACCCACCAGTTAGCCTGTTGATTGGCGTCCCTGCAGGGGTCGCCACTTCTGTTGGCCAGACTTCAATATATCTCGGCGAGCTTGCCGACTACCGGGTCGGCGAGCGGGGTCTCGATCTTGGAAATCACCTTGCGGATGCATTCCTCGGCGAGCGTCACGGATGTGTCCAGCGTGCTGTCCTTGCGGCGACCGAGCCTCAGTTCGTGGTTGGCGATGTCGCGGCCGTGGATCGGCACATAAACGAGGTGGCCTTCCTTCAGATCTTCCTCGACGTCGATGCGGCTGAGGAAGGTGATCGCCTCGCCGGTGCGGGCGATGGATTTCAAGAGCTCGATCGAATTCGACAGAACGGTGGTGCGCAGCGGAAAGCCGGCAACGGCGAAGGCTTCGGTGACCAGATGGTTGATGGTCACGGATTCGTCCGGCAGCACGATCGGCCATTTCGCGATTTCGGCGAGCCTGAGATGCGGCCGGATGGCGAGCGGATGGTTGTTGCTGACCACCACGCCGAGCCGGGTCGGGAACACCGTGTTGGCGGTGATGCCTGTGCCGTTCGCCCAGGCATAGGCAAGCCCCAGATCGCATTCGCCATTGACGAGGTCGCTTTCGACACCGGCCTCCGTCTGGCTGCGAACGGTGATCGCGATTTCGGGGTGTTCGGAACGGAAGACCCTGAGGATCAGCGGAATGATGCCGGCGGAAAGGCCATGCATCGCCGAGATCCGCACGCGCTGGCCATCGGCGCCTGCCAGCTCGCTCAGACGTTTCTTCATCCGTGCGCTGTCGCGCAGCGTCTGGCGGATGTGGGCCACCACGACCTCGCCGGCGGCGGTCACCTTCATGCCGCCGGAGTGGCGGATGAACAGCGGCGTCCCGATCTCCGCCTCGAGCTGGATGATTCGACGGTTTATCGACGATGCGGAAACGTTCAGGACATCGGCCGCCGCGCGGATGGAACCGCGCCGGGCGACCTCGTCGATTTGTGACAGCAGGCTTGAGTGAAGCATCGTGTTCTGTTTTCCGGCGATTTGTTGAAACTTATCAATAAGCGTACGCTTTTTGTGCACGCTGGTCTCGCAAAAAAACGCTCGATCAACGCAGAACTTCGCCCGTATGGTTTTCCGCAAGAGCCGACGTCCTCGGACCCATCGGCCAGAGGGAACAATCAGCCATCGCCGCAAGCGCATGGACCCCGTGGCACAATCCTGCCCGGACGCCCCCGCATGCGCTGTTGCGGGAGAAGGAGCCTGAATTGAGAGAGATCGCCGGCAAACTTTCATCGGCGCTGAACAGGGTGGTCGACGCCGTGGTCGTTATCCTGCTCGCGGCCCTGGTGCTCGATGTCTGGATCGGGGTGATGGATCGTTATCTGTTCCACTGGCAATTCAACTGGCCGGAAATCATGGCCCGCTACCTGATGATCTGGGTGGCGCTTCTCGCCATTTCCTGCGGCATCGCGCGGCGTGACCACATCGGGCTGACGATCCTGATCGACCGCTTCCCGGAAACGCTGCGTCGCGGCGTGCTGATCGGCTGCGACCTGCTGGCGCTGGCGCTGTTCATCTGGACCTTTATCTACGGCCTGCAGTTCGCGATCAGCGGGGCCTCGCGCTTCGCGATGATCTTCGGCATGTCGATGGCGCCGGCCTTTGCGGCGGTGCCGACCGCTGCGGCGCTCGCCTCTGTGCAGCTTGCGCTCTGTCTGGTGCGTGATGCCGGGCGCTACGCCATCCAGGATCAGGCGGCGGAGGTCTGATCATGGCAGTTGGCATCATCTTCTTCGGGCTTCTCGTCCTCGGCATGCCGATCGCCTTCGCCATCGGCCTTGCCGGGCTCACAGGGCTGATCCAGCTCGACAATCCCCGCTTTCTGCTGACCGGCGTCTCGAAGCTCTTCACCGGCATGGATTCCTTCACCTTCCTGGCCATGCCGTTCTTCATCCTCGCCGGCGAGATCATGAACCATATCGGCATCACCAACCAGCTCATGCGGCTCGCCCATGTGATGGTCGGCCATTTCCGCGGCGGGCTCGCCCATGCCAACATGGTTGCCTCGGTGCTGTTTTCCGGCCTGACCGGTGCCGCCACCGCCGATGCCGCCGCCTTCGGCAAGACGTTGGTGCCGGAAATGGTGCGCAACGGTTATCGCCGCGATTATGCCGCCGCCGTGACGGCCGCCGGCTCGATTATCGGCCCGACCATCCCGCCCTCCGGCCTGATGGTGGTCTACGGATCGCTGATGGGGGTCTCGATCGGCGGGCTGTTTGCCGCCGGCATCCTGCCCGGGCTGATGATCTGCGCGGTCTGCATGGCGATCATCGCGCTCGGCGCAGCGCGCAACAACCTGCCGCAGGCCGAACGCCGGGCCACGCTGAAGGAGCTTGCAAAGGCCGTCTGGAGCGCCGGCCTCGCTTTGATGATGCCGGTGATCATTCTCGGCGGCATTCTGGGCGGCATCGTCACGCCGACGGAAGCGGCCTCGGTCGCCGTCGCCTATGCGCTGTTCGTCGGGCTGGTGATCTACCGCAACCTGACGATGGTCGACCTCTACCGGATGCTGCTGACGACGGCGCGCACGACCGGGGTGATCTTCGCCATCATCGCCTTCGCCTCCATGCTCGGCTGGTGGATGAGCTATGAGCGCATCCCGCAGGCGATCGCCAGCGCGGTGCTGTCGATTTCGTCGAACCCGGCCGTCATCATCTTCCTGGTGGTGCTCATCCTTCTGGCGGTCGGCATGGTGATGGATATCACCGCCATCCTGATCATCCTCGCGCCGGTGCTGGTGCCGCTCGCCAACGATATCGGGCTGCAGCCGATCCATTCGGGCATCATCTTCGTGCTGGCGCTCAACATCTCGCTGATGACCCCGCCCGTTGGCGCCTGCCTGTTCGTGCTGTCGTCGGTCACCGGCGAAAAGCTCGAACGCATCGCGGCGAAGCTCTGGCCGTTCCTGATCGCGGAGATCGGGGTGCTGTTTGTCTTCGCCTACTGGGAATGGCTCGCTTTGCTCGTGCCACGCCTGCTGGGCTTTGCGGCCTAGGATGCCGGCGACCCCTTCTGCATGCCCGGTCCGGCGGCACGTGCCGCCGGGACGTAACCCCTGTGTCGCGGTCTCCGCGGTTAACCACAATAAAAGAGGACGAACATGAAAAAGACATTGATTACTGCCCTGACGCTCGCACTGCTGGGCAGCGCCCAGGCCTATGCGCAGGAAAAAATCATCCGCTTTGCCCATGACAGCAATGGCGATATCTACGACAATCCCAACCACGCCTGCGCCTCGGTATTCGCGGCCATCGTCAACACCGGCAGCAATGGCGCGCTGAAGGTGGAAATCTATCCTGGCGGCCAGCTTGGCACCATCGGCGAGGCTGTCCAGATGGTCCGCGACGGCGTCATCGAGGTCACCAATGCCTCGACCGGCGCGCTCGCCCCCTATTACCCGAACATCGACGTGCTGAACCTGCCCTTCGCTTTTGCCAGCAACGGCGCCGCCGACACCGTGTTCAACGGCGCCTTCGGCCACGCGCTGAAGCAGGATATCGAGGACAAGCTCGGCGATGTCGTGGTGCTCGGCTACCCGGACACCGGCGGACTGTTCGTCATCTCGAATTCGGAGAAGCCGATCTCGTCGCTTGAAGACATGAAGGGCATCCGCCTGCGCACCATGACGCTGCCGTCGCATCAGGCGATCATGAACGCGCTCGGCATGGAAGCCTATCCGCTGGCATTCTCGGAGGTCTATTCCGGCCTGCAGACCGGCGTCATCGACGGCCAGATGAACCCGATCCCGATCCTGGTCTCGGCCAAGCTCGACGAGGTACAGCAGTATCTGACGCTGACCAACCACCTCTATTCGCCGTTCACCATGCTGTTCAACAAGGCCTTCTACGACGACCTGACGGAAGACCAGAAGGACCTGATCCACACCGCGGCGCAGTCCTGCGAGAACGCCGCACGCGGCATCTCGCGCATCATCGAGGCCTCCGACCGCGGTCTCGCCGGGCTTGCCGGCGAAATGACGATCACGGCACTGTCGGCCGAGGATCGCGCCCAGATGCGTGAGGTCACCGACGTGGCCTTCGACAAGTACATGGCGGAAAACCACGGCGAGGATGCCCTCGCGCTGGTCGACCTGCTCAAGGTTGAAAGCCAGAAGGCCAACTCGACCCGCTATTTCGGCGAGGAATGAGCCGATCCGAATTTCCGGGGGAGGGGGTCTTCCCCCGGAGCGCCGGACGGAGCTGCCCGGCAACCCATCAGCCAGTACAGGAATTCAATATGCGTTCGAGCCTTGGTGAAACCCGGTCGAGCATCAAGCGTTCCCACGCGCTCATCTGCGTGGACAGCCACGAGATCATCAGCCTGCCGCACTGGCCCGGCGCAGAAGTCGTCTCCTATGTGACGCCGGGTCTCGGCGCGGGCTTCTCCCTTTTCAGGATAGTCGCGACGCGGCAAACCCGGATACCGCCCCCGCCGCATGACGGTGTCCGCTTCGTCCTGCTGCGTGCCGGCCAGGCCGAAATCCGCGACGGCGCGGATGTGCACACGCTCGGGATGGACGAATATGCCTATCTGCCGCAGGCGAGCGGCTTCACTCTGGAGATGGCGGCGGGGACGGAGATCCTCTGCCTCGAACATGCCTACAAACCGATGCCCGGTGTCCAGCCGCCCGGACCGGTCTTCAATTCGATGCCGGCAATTGCTGCCGTTCCGCTGAAGGGAAACGAGCAGCTCCGTGTCCAGAAGCTGCTGCCGGAGGAACCGGGCTTCGACATGGAGGTCAATGTGATGACTTTCGCGCCCGGCGGCTCGCTGCCCTATGTCGAAACCCATTTCATGGAGCACGGCCTGGTGATGCTCGACGGCGGCGGCATCTATCGCCTCGATGACCAATGGTACCCGGTCGCGCGCGGCGACGCCATCTGGATGGCGCCGTTCTGCCCGCAATGGTTCGGAGCGCTCGGGCGAGGCGATGCGCGCTATCTTATCTACAAGAACTGGAACCGCGATCCACTGGCGTGATCCGCCTTGCAGACGGACGGGGGGGGCGTGGCCGGGCCCGTTCTCCGTTCTCGGTTCAAATCTAAAAAAGTTTAGCCCGTGTGCCCGGCAGTCGGCCCTTTCATTTGTAGTCAGGGCCTGGTCAGGCCAAGATGCGCAGCGCAGATGTCGGCCATGGGGGTGAAGGGCATCAGGCCAAGGGAGCATTGTGCAATGCCCGGACCGTTTGCCAGCACAGGGACACGTTCACGCGTGTGATCCGTGCCGGGCCAGGTCGGGTCATTGCCGTGGTCGGCGGCTATCACAAGCAGATCGCCTTTACGGAGGCGCCGGAGCAGCGACGGCATGCGGGCATCGAAGGCTTCGAGCGCGCGGGCATAGCCGGCCACATCCCGGCGGTGACCCCACAGACTGTCGAATTCGACGAAGTTGGCGAACACCAGATCGCTGGATCCCGCCTTGCCTGTCCACTCCAGCAGCCCGTCGAACAGCGCCATGTCATCCGCGCCCTTGGTGACATCGTCGATGCCGCGATGCGCGAAGATATTGCCGATCTTGCCGACCGCGTGAACCGCCCCGCCGTTTTCGCGAACCCGGTCCCACAGCGTTCCATGCGGCGGCGCGATCGCGAAATCACGACGGTTCGCGGTGCGGCGGAAGCTTTTCCGGGCTTTCTCCCGCAAAAGGACGGGCGATCACCCGTCCGACATTCATGGGATGGAATATGTCCGCAGCGATGCGGCAGAGCTCCAGGAACCGTTCTAGCCCGAACCACTGCCCATGCGCGGCGATCTGCACGACACTGTCGGCGGAAGTGTATACGATCGGCCAGCCTGTTTCGATGTGCTGCCTCAGCGATATGCAGGAGCGAGTTGGCGCCCTCGTCGCCGTAAAGCGCGGCGTCGGCAGCGCCTCGTACAGATGTCTACAACGTCATGGCATTTCCAGGCTGCCAGAGGTCGAGGGTGACAAAACGGCCAAGAAGAAATTCAAAACTTATCCCATCGGCTATTTCCACATTGATATTGCTGAGGTTCAGACCGCAGAGGGCAAACTCTACCTCTTCGTCGCCATCGGCCGGACATCCAAGTTTACCTATGTCGAACTGCACGAGAAAGCCGGCAAGATGGCGGCAGCCCAGTTCCTGCGCAATCTGGTCAAAGCGGTTCCTTACACAATCAATATCGTACTGACAGACAACGGAATTCAGTTCACCAATCGCACCCGTGACATTCATGATTTCGGTCACATCTTTGATCGCGTCTGCGACGAAAATGTCATTGAACACCGGCTGACCAAGGTGAAGCATCCATGGACGAGTGGCCAGGTCGAGCGGATGAACAGTTCGCGGTTGCCTTTATCAGGCAGCATCGCATTGTCGTCCTCCGGATTGCTCCGGTCACGTTCTGTCGTTCAGTGGCTCCGGTACAGGTTCGGTCAACAGCCGGTCACGGCCGGACATGAACTCACCCTGCACCTGTTCCGACAGGCGTTCATTGTCACGTCTGCGGATGTCCTCGACTGTTTCCGCCACGTTGGCCTCGGCAAAACCCAGCGCCCGCAGCCCTTCCGCGCCCATCAGATAGGCGGATTCGACCGTTTCGCGGATCTGGTAATCGACGCCGGCGCGGATGAGCTCGACGGAATGGCCGCG
This sequence comes from Martelella sp. NC20, assembly GCF_013459645.1. NCBI lineage: Bacteria > Pseudomonadati > Pseudomonadota > Alphaproteobacteria > Hyphomicrobiales > Aurantimonadaceae > Martelella > Martelella soudanensis. The sequence continues at coordinate 244,873 of NZ_CP054861.1, read as the reverse complement.
ATCATAGCTGCGCACCAGGAGCCTGGCCTGAGGAAAGGCATGCCGCGCCAGTTCCACGATCTGAAGGGCGGCCTTGCGGTCATCGATACAGATCATGATCGCATCCGCTTCGCCAGCGCCGGAACTGCGCAGAACATCGAGGCGGGCGCCATCGCCGAAGAACACCTTGAAGCCCCAACGTCCGGCATCGCGAATCCGGTCCGGATCATTGTCGATGGCGGCGAGGTCGATGCCTCTCGACAGCAGAAACTGCGAGGCGATCTGTCCGAAACGGCCGAAGCCGATGACCAGGATACGGCCTTTCAGATCATTCGCGACATCGACGCCATCCATGGATGTCTCGCGACGAAGAAGTCTGTCCGCGCCGATCAGAATGAAGGGCGTGAGTGCCATGGACAAGATCACGACGGTGGAGAACAGGGCGTTTTCCCGCGCGTCGATCACGCCGTCCGAAACGGCCGCCGCATAGAGCACGAAGGCGAATTCGCCGCCCTGAAGAAACATCGACGTCCGGCGCAGGGCCTGACGGTTGTCGCCGCCGAAAAGCCGGGCGATGGCGTAGACGGCGATCCCTTTTGCGAGCGTGAATGCGGCAAGCACGGCGAGCAAAAGCGGCCATTCGGCAGCAACCACGGAGAGGTTCAGCGACATGCCGACGGCCAGGAAGAACAATCCCATCAGCAGGCCGCGAAACGGTTCGATATCGCTTTCGATCTGGTGCCTGTAGCTCGACCCCGACAGCATCACACCGGCCAGAAACGCGCCCATCGCCATCGAAAGACCGGCAAGTTCCATCAGCAGCGCGGCGCCCAGGACAACCAGAAGCGCGCCGGCGGTCAACACCTCCCGCGCCCTGCTTCGCGCCAGAAGCGCGAAAAACGGGTTGAGGCCGAAGCGGGAGACGGCCAGGAGCGCCAGCAGCGCGGCAGTGGCCCACAGGATATCCATCCATCCCGACTGCCCGCCGGCGACGGGTGAAAGGAAGGCGACCACGGCCAGCAGCGGTACGATCATCAGGTCTTCGAAGAGCAGGATCGAAACCGACTTCTGACCCTCGCTGCTTGCAACCTCACCCCTGTCCTGCAACAGCGACATGATGACGGCTGTCGAGGACAGAACGAAGCCTGAGCCGGCAACGAAGGCGACAGCGGCGGAAAAGCCGAATAGTGCCATGCCGGCCAACGAAAGCGCGGCGGTCGCCACGGCCACCTGTACGAGGCCCAGCCCGAAGATCTCACCGCGCATGGTCCATAGTTTTTGCGGCCTCAGTTCCAGTCCGATCACGAACAGGAACATCACCACGCCGAGCTCCGAGAAATGCAGGATGGAACCGGCATCGGTGATCAAGCCGAGCACGGAAGGGCCGACAAGCACGCCGGCGGCGAAGTAGCCGAGGACCGATCCGAGGCCTAGCCGCTTGAACAAAGGGACTGCGACGACGGCCGCGCCCATCAACACGATGGCGGGTCCGATCGTTTCTCCGAGGCTTGCTTCAGCCATCTATTCGCCTTTCTGGTTCAGTCTCTTGTCTGTTGCGGGATCAGGCAATGGCCCGCCGGGTCTCATGAGGCGGTCAGGGCAGCCCAGATCATCAGTGCCCCGAACGCGATGAAGATCAGGCCGGTCAGCATCCGCCCGCGTCTTGCGTGTTCCGGCTTGTGCAGAAGCCTGACAGCCTGCCGCGCTCCAAGCGCGTAGCCGCCCAGGATGACAAACTTCACGATCACGAACGTGACGACCAGAAGCGCCATCAGAGACGGTCCGCCATCCTCGGGGAGAAACTGGGGGAACAGCGCCGCGAAGAACAGGACGGCTTTCGGATTGCTGATGCCGACCCCGAAGGAATGCATCCACAGCGCCGCTCCGCTTCGCTGCGGCAGGACGGTCCGGCCGGATTGCGGCGGTGGATACCGCAGATAGGTCCAGCCGAGCCAGATGACGTAGGCGGCTCCCACAAGCCGCAGAACGAGGAAGGCGACGGGATAGGCGACCAGCAGGGCGCCCATGCCGAGCACGGAAAGCGTGGCAAGCAGCGCGATTGCCGCCAGATCGCCGCTTAAGGCGACAAGCGCGCGCTGTGGGCCGACGGCCAGCGCGTTGTTCACCAGAAAAAGCGTCGATGGACCTGGCGTCCCGGTCTGCACGGCTGCGACGAGGATGAAGGCAATGAACGACGAAAATTCCATCTCGGGTCCAGAACCCCTTATCGTGTTAGCGGTGAATGAAGGGTGGGCAGGGGCACCGCGCCATTCATGTCGGGTCAACGGTTTCCGGGGACCGGCCTTTTGAGAAGCTGTTTCCCACCGGAATGCGTGATGTCCGGGCGCTTTATTGCCGCGCGCAACAAGATGCGATAGTGCGCTGATGTGATATTCTGTGTCGCGCAACGGGGAACGATGAGTTGGATATTGAAGACCTTCAGACATTCGTGGCGGTGGCTGATGCCGGAGGCATTTCGGCTGCCGCGCGCAGGTTGGGGCTTTCCAAGTCGATCGTCAGCCGACGGCTCTTCAGGCTCGAAGCGGAACTCGGGGCCCAGCTTCTCGCGCGCACAACCCGTGGCGCCGCCCTTACGGAAGCAGGCGCCACCTTCCGGGACCATGCCGCCCGGGTCAGCGCCGAGATGGACATGGCGCGGGAGGCCATTCTGCCCAGCGGCGAGCTTCGCGGACGCCTGCGCATCGCCGCGCCGCTTTCATTCGGGCCGACCCATGTTGCGCCGGCGCTTGCCGAGATGGCGCGCAGACACCCGCATCTGCAGCTCGACGCGTCCTATAGCGATCGCTTCGTCGATATTATCGGCGAGGGTTTCGATTGCGCGATCAGGGTCGGGCTTCTGCCCGATTCCAACCTGATCGCCAAACGCGTCGGGCCGATCTTCGGAAAGCTACTGGCAAGCCCGGACTATATCGAAAGGCACGGCGCGCCCAAAACGCCGGAGGACCTCGTCAGTCACGAGGCGCTGATGCAGGAAACGGAAATCTGGCGGTTGATGAATGGCGACAAGGTTGTTTCGGTTCAGCCGCAGGGCCGCTTCAAGGCGGATAACGGTCTGGCGCTGACCGCCGCGGCGGTCGCGGGGCTGGGAATTGCCAACCTGCCGGATTGCCTGACGCACAGATATGTCGCTTCCGGCGCCCTCGTTCCCGTGATGACCGATTATCCGCCGCCCAACGCCGGCATTTATGTCGTCCGTCCGCCGGGCCAGCACCTGGCGCGCAAGCTCAGGGTCCTCACCGACGTGCTGTCCGAATATATTCGGAAAAACCCCGAACATTGGGGGATCGAGCGGTAGTGGAATGAATTTGACATTTGAGGCCCGTTTCAGCGACCTCGTACTTCAAATGTCAAATTCTAAAATTCCACTAGAAAACATATACTTGCTAGTGGTTCCCATGATTCCAACATTTGCTGATGAGGTCGCAGCGAGGGGAACCAAATGTTGGAATCGAACCACTAGAGCAGCGGGGCCGGTCTTTACATCGGCTCGTTTCCGCGCGCTTTCCTGTTTACGTTCCACCTGCCGCGACACAGCATGCCTCATCACGGGACTAGCCGGAGGTTTGCGTCCCGGTTAGTTCGGAAGAACGATGGCACAGGCTTTAAAAAACCGAAAGCCGGATTGACCGCCGACAATTTCCTTGCCCGGAGCAGGCCGCTCCAGATCCCGCGAAAGGATGACGCCCATGAGCTGGAACCCGACGATCGAACCGGGCTGCCCTGACGAGGTGGGCATTGACGTAATCGAAACGCTGATACTCCCGCGCGCCCGCGATATCGGCGGTTTCGAGGCTCGCCGCGCCCTGCCAGCGCCGAAGCGGCAGATGGTCGGCCCGTTCATCTTCTTCGACCAGGCGGGACCGGCCGAGTTCCTGACGGGGCAGGGCGTCGATGTCCGGCCGCATCCTCATACCGGGCTTGGAACCGTCACCTACCTGTTTCGGGGGGACTTCCATCATCGCGACAGCACCGGCGCCGATCAGGTCATCCGTCCCGGCGAACTGAACTGGATGGTCGCGGGACGCGGCGTCACGCATTCCGAACGCACGAGCGCCGAAGCCAGAAGCGGCCCGAACAGCCTGTTCGGCATCCAGACCTGGCTGGCACTGCCCGACAAGGACGAGGACATGGCGCCGGCGTTCGAACATCACGGCAAGGACGCGCTTCCGCTCATCGAGGATGCAGGCGTCAAGCTGCGGCTTATTCTCGGCAATGCCTATGGCGAGACGGCGCCGGCAAGGATGCTCTCGGAAACCTTCTACGCCGATGTGATGCTCGCGGCGGGAAGCCGTCTGCCGATGCCCGACGATCACGAGGATCGCGGCATCTATATCGTTGACGGCTCGATATTGGTGGCCGGGCAGGAATATGCGGCCGGTCAGATGATGGTCTTCCGCCCCGGCGACAGGATCACGGTCGCAGCGGGAGAAAGAGGTTCCCGGCTGATGATCCTGGGCGGCGCCACGCTGCCGGGACCTCGCTATATCTGGTGGAACTTCGTGGCGTCATCGCGGGAGCGCATCGAGGAGGCCAAGGCCGAATGGCGTGCCCGAAAGTGGGGGCAGGGCCGCTTTGACCTGCCTGTCGGCGACCGGGAAGAACACACGCCCCTGCCGGAATGAAAAAAGCTGGCGCAAAGCCGGAAACCGAAACTGCAACGAGAATGGAACGAAGGAACGAGGAAATGAGCAATAACTGGCCCCGACTCGACTATCTCGGCTGGCGTGAGACCTGTTCCGCGCTGCACCTCTATCTGCAGATCGCGGGAAAATACCGGCTGGCCCATACCCCCTGGCTCAACCACTCCTGGAACGCGACCTTCTACGTGACGCCGCGCGGTCTTACATCGTCCCTGATCCCCGATGGTCCGGGCATCGAAATCCAGTTCGATTTTCAGGACCATCAGCTGCGCGGGATCGCCGGAGACGGCAAGACGGCGCATTTCTCGCTGGAGCCGATGACGGTTGCGGCATTTTACGGAAGGTTCCTGCAACTGGTTGCCGACCTTGGCGGCACTCCGACCTTCAACGGCATGCCGAACGAGGTGCCGTTCCCCGTTCCGTTCAGGGAAGATCTTCGTGATCGGCCGTATGACGGCGACGCGGTCCAGCGTTTTCATCAGGCGCTGATGAACATCGATCGGGTGTTCAAGACGTTCCGCACTTCTTTCCTTGGAAAATCGAGCCCGGTTCATCTGTTCTGGGGCAGTTTCGATCTCGCCGTAACCCGGTTTTCAGGGCGTCGTGCACCGCGCCACCCCGCCGGCGTTCCGGCCTTGCCCGACGGTGTCGCGTACGAAGCCTATGACCGCGAAGTCTCTTCCGCCGGTTTCTGGCCGGGCGGCGGCGGCATCGATTATCCCGCCTTCTACGCCTATGCCTATCCCGAACCAAAAGCCTTCCGCGCCGCCCGGGTGGCGCCGGACGCCGCTTTCTGGGAGGAAAACCTGTCGGAATTCGTGCTTCCCTATGAGGCCGTGCAATCGTCTCCCGATCCCGAAACCGCGCTCATGGACTTCCTTCAGACGACTTACGAGGCCGCTGCCGCTCTGGGCGGCTGGAACCGGGACGGGCTCGAGTGCCAGCCCGGGCAAAAAGGTCAGCCCCGTCCGCATGACGCCACGCGCACGGCCCCGACTGCCGCTGCGGCAAACGGCAAGGTGGAGCGCCAGGATGCGGGATCGAAGGGGCGCTATGTGATTGTCGTCGATGGCGTCGAGGCCGAAATGACCTACAGCCGCGTGAATGAAAGCATGATCATCATTGATCACACCGAAGTGCCCGCGGTGCTGCGCGGCCGGAAGGTGGGGGAACAACTTGTCCTGCGCGCGGTCGAGGATGCCCGGCGCGACGGCGTCTCCATCCTCCCCCTGTGCCCCTTCGCCAAGGCACAGATCAAACGCCACTCCGAATGGCAGGATGTTGTTGCCGGATCGTAATTTGCGGCTTCGCCCCAAGGCAAAGCTGGATCACTGAATTCAGCTTCCTTGAGGCAGAGCGAAAGCTCCGTTATGCGGCGTCCTTCACAGGTGAAGCACTGTATTCGGCTGACTTGGCAGGCAATGAGTGTGTGCTCGGAGAGATCTGCCCGCATCGGAAAGGATGCCATGAACCTTCACCGCTCCGTTTTTGACGTTGAGCTTCCCCGAGGAACTTCAGGAGCCATTCCGGTGTCGCGTTGCAGGAGCGAAGTGCTTGTCAGGCCTCTTGTCGTATAGTGATAAAAGGGTCTCCAAATCCTGCCCCCGCAACCCATGATAATTGCGATGGCCCCACCCCTCCAGCGGAGTTCTTGCTTTGTACCGAAAGCGTAAGGCTTCCAGCGAGATCGCCGCTGACCTTGCCCCGGTGAAGTAATCCATCTTCAGGTAAGCTCATGGCCCATGAGAGGACCAGAGAATGAGGCGCACACGTCCGCACCATCGCGGCGAGGTCATGTTCCTGATCCGTCGACGGGACAATCGATAGGAAGAAATTATCGAACGTTTTCAAGAAGTTGAAGTTCTATATGTTTGCTCCCGGCATTTTCTGGAGCGGATTGACGTCGAAGCGTTGGGGCTGTGATGACCACGCCTTGCAGATGAACTCGTAAGGTGTGAGGGACTTGAGCCTGCGAGCAAAGTTGTAAGCTGCGACGAAGTCGGCGAGTGTTGTCGGAGTTGTTCGTGGCTCTCTTAGTAGAAGCGCTTGACCGTGGCATCTTTGATGGTGCGGTTCCTGCGTTCGATCTGTCCATTGGCCGTGGATGCCTGGCCCTGGTCGTGCGGTGCCTTGCGCCGCAGGCGACCGACGTAGGCTGAGCCGACTTTCTTTCCGCAGCACCGGATTGTTTCATAGGAGACAACAATACCGCGCTCCAGCAGCATCTCCTCTACCATGCGAAGGCTCAACGGGAACCGAAAATAGAGCCCGACGGCATGGGCAATCACATATGGCGGGAAGCGTTGGCACTTGTAGCTCACAGAGTTCAGGTTCATGGCTGCGAGATAGCCGCAAAACCTCACCCGAAGTTTAACCTGACATCACCGATCGCCGAATTCAACCACGCGGTTCACGGCAAACGGTCCGAGAAGCTCAGCGAAGATGACCGGCAACTGGCCTTTGAGGGTTCTCGAGGCGGCAGTCGCCGAAGCCGAGGCGAAGCAGGTGACGCAGGCACCGTCCGAGCGCCGGCCCCGGCTCTGGTGGGTGCTTCGAATTTCCCGCATCCAGGATTGACCCTGAATATTGAGCTCGATGTCCAGGTGACGGGCTCTCCAGTCACTGTGCTTCAGGAATGGTTCGAAGAACACTGGGATGAAGCGGAGGATGTGACACCAGAGTTACTCCAAGTGGTCGAGAAGGACGCTCGCGATTACAAACCCTTCGAAGTTTATGCAACTGCTATCGGACAGGCAAGTGCGGGTGATCGGCGAGAAACAGTCCTGAGAATGCTTGACTCCGGATGAAGTTTTACGTAAAAACGATTTACGTAAAACGATTCACGTTATACGGACTCCTGGGAGGAATATGTGTCGGTAACGATCAAGCAGGTCGCCGAATATGCTGGCGTATCTGCGGCAACTGTTTCCAATGTGCTTGGCGAATCTAAGCCGGTGCGTGAGGAGTCGCGTCGCAAGGTGTTTGCCGCCGTAAAGGCGCTGAACTATCGCGCGAACCCGGCAGCGTCGCTGTTGCGTTCAGGAAAGTCGAACGTGATCGGCGCAGTCGTGCCCAACATACAGAATCCGTTTTTTTCAGCGATGCTTGCCGCAATCGAACGCCATTGCGGCAGCTATGGCTATGACCTGATCGTCGCCTCTTCCAATGATGATGAAGCGACGGAGATAGCGCGGGTCCGGTCGTTGCTCACCTGGCGTCCTGCCGGTCTGTTCGCCATTCCTTGTAGCCGGAATTTTCGCAGCCAGGAGCTGATAACAATAGCCAATGTTCCTCTCGTTCTTGCGGACCGGTGTGTTAACGGGCAAAATGCGGACTTCGTCGAAATTGACAACCGGCTTGCAGGGCGAATGGTCGCTAAGCATCTGATGGAGCTTGGTCATTCCCGTATAGCCGTGATCGCACCTTCATTCACGGTGGACAACGTCAAGGAGCGTCTTGCTGCGATGACCGACGAGCTGGGGCAGCCGGCCGTACAGATTGAAATCGGTCACGCAGTCAACCGACTTAGTGTAGACAACGTGGCCGCCCGCTGGAGGGATGATTGTACGGCTGTCGTGGCCTTCACCAATTCCGCCACACTGATGGCGCTGGCCGCCCTGCGCCATCTCGGGCGCAGGGTGCCCGATGATGTCTCGCTGGTTGGCTTTGACGACTACGACTGGATGGCGGTGGCCGGTCCGTCGATTACGGCCATCCGGCAGCCGGTCCGGGAAATGGCTCAGTTTGCCTGGGATAGCCTACGCATGCGGATCAAGGGTGGAGAAAACCTGAATACCCACACCATGCACCGACCCGAACTTATTATCAGAGAATCTACCGCGCCGGCCTCGCGCTGAGGCCGGGCATAGCCGACGAGGGGGGCACCCCTCAAATTTTGGGAGGAAAATATGAAACGATTTACGCAAAAGGCAATCTTTGCAACGCTGACGGTGTTTTCCGCGCAGGCGCTGCACGCACAGGACATTGATTGGTCGTCCGATCTGGGCAGTCTCGATGGAACCAGTCTGGTGATTTCGACCATTACCGACCCGTTCATCGACTCGATGGAAGAGACGATACCTGAGTTTACTGCCCTGACCGGCGCCGATGTGACAATCGACGGCTTTGGCTACGATGCGCTTCACGACCGTCAGCTTCTGGGGTGCTCGCAAAACGACGGCAGTACCGACGTACTGGTGATCGACGGCATCTGGATGGGTGAGTTCGTTGAAGCCGGATGCCTTGAGCCGCTCGACGATCGCATCGCTGCGGACGAAGATAGTTTCGCCTGGGATGACTTCGTTGCCGATGGCGCGACGCAGGCCAGTTGGGACGGCACGCGCTACTGCGCCCCGATCGGTATCTACTATGGTCTTATGTTCTACCGGACCGATCTCTTCGAAGCAGCCGGGCTTGATGTGCCGGAGACTTTTGACGAGTTGAAGGAAGCTGCTGCCTTCTTCACCGACAATCCCGACTTTCCAGGCGTTTATGGCTATGCGATGAACAATCAGCGCGGCGCGGCAGCCGGGCAGCAATACTTTGAGTGGGCTTTCTCTGCCGGTGTGTCGCCATGGAAATCCAACACGATTGGCGCGGAAAATCCCTATGCCGATCTGACGCCCACCATGAACGGAGAGCGCTCAGTTGAGCTTGTACAGTTCTTCAAGGACATGACGGCTTATGGTCCGCCTGGCGTTGAGAGCTACGCATGGGACGAGCGCGCAACGGGCTTTGCCAATGGCTCGCTGGCAATGATCAACGACTGGTCGGTTCGCGCGCAGATCGCCGAAGATCCGGCAACCAGTCAGATTTCCGGTAAGTTCGCTGCCGCGCTGATGCCACACGCCGAAGGCGAGAAGACGATATCTCCGGTCGGTGGCTGGGTAATGTGCATGAATGCCCACAGCGAACAGAAAGGCGCCGCCTGGGACCTGATCCGCTGGTTCTCGAGCCCGGACGTTCACAAGGAGTTCGTTCTGGCCGGCGGCCCGCCGAGTCGCGTGTCTGCCATGGAAGATGCCGACATTCAGGCGAAATGGCCGTGGACCGTACAGCTCAATGAAGCCCGCCAGACCGCATGGGCCGAAGGTCGGCCGCGTCACCCGCTGACTTTCCAGCTCATCGACGAGACCGGCGTCGAGGTCAACCGCGCCATTATCGGCGAAAAGACCCCGCAGCAGGCGATGGACGATGCCAATGCGCAGGCGGAAAAGATGTTGCAGCGGGCTGGTCTGCTCTAAGCATCATCAAAACCAGACAGAGCGGCGCCTTATGCGCCCTCTGTTCCTCTCATGCCTGGCCTGCCAAGGAGAACCGCATGTCTCGCGGAACCGCAACCCCTCCGTTAGATGGACAATCCTCCGTCCTGTCCGGGGAGCGTGCCTCTGCTGTGATGCGCCACAGCCGCAAGCGTTGGTGGTCGCGCGATCGCGTCCAGCAACCGGCATTTCTGTGGCCGCCGCTGCTGTTCTTGCTGCTTCTGACGCTGTTCCCATTCGTCTACTCGGTGTGGCTCAGTCTTCACTATGTGCGCCTCACGCGCCTTGACAACAAGGTATTCGCGGGGTTTCAGAATTATATTGACCTGTTCCAGGACGAGATTTTTATCAGCGCAATTCGCAACACCCTGCTGCTTGCCGGCGCTACCCTGACCATCGAGCTGATCCTCGGTTTCGCCATCGCCAAAGTGTTCTACGAGCTGGCACATCGACCCTGGGTGAATTCGCTGCGCTCCGCGTATCTCGTGCCAATGATGGTTACGCCGATCACCATCGGGGTTATTGCCAATTATGTCATGAACCCGCAACTGGGCATCATCAACCAACTGCTTGCCAGCCTCGGGATCGATCCGGTCAGTTGGTTCGGCGATCCCATGATGGCAAAGCTTTCAATCCTGCTGATCAACGTCTGGCAATGGACGCCCTTCGTGGCGGTGCTGCTTCTGGCCGGCCTGATGTCCGTACGCCACGATGTGCTTGAAGCCGCCCGCGTCGACGGGGCCCGCTGGTATCATATCACGGCGTTCATCGAGATTCCCTCGATCCTGCCGATAGCCCTGCTGGCCGTCATCTTGCGGTTGATCGAGATATTGCGCTTTTTCGATATCGTCTACATCACCACCCGCGGCGGCCCCAGCGACGCGACCATGGTGATGACCCTATTCACGTACCAGCAGGAATTTCAGTACTTCCAGGTCGGGCTCGGATCTGCGTCAGCAGTCATCATCCTTGCCATGTCGATCGTCATCACAACATTCGCCGTGGCGCTTCTGCGGAGGATCGAGCAATGAGACGCGCCTTTTGGAAAGACGCCACCCTCGTCATCGTCGCACTCGGCGTGACGTTTTTTTCCCTCGCCCCGCTGCTCTGGATGTTTCTCGGCGCCTTCAAGACGACTGCGCAGATGATTGCCGTTCCGCCGGTCTGGGCTGTTGATTTTACCTACTTGAAGAACTTCACCGACCTGTTTGCTGATTACTGGCCGAATATGCGCAACTCGCTGGTCGTCACGGTGGGGACCACGATCCTTGCGCTGGTTCTTGCGCTTCCGGTGGCTTTCGCACTGGTGAATTTCAAGCTGAAGCGACGCAATTTCCTGGCCGACTGGATTCTGTCGACCCGCATGATGCCGCCCATTGCCGCAGCCGTTCCGCTGTTCATCATATTCAACGGTCTCGGCATTCTCGACAGCGTCCCGGCGCTGATCATTGCCTATGCGGGCTTCAACATGCCATTTGCCATCTGGGTATCGATGTCCTTCCTGAAGCAGGTGCCGAAAGAGTTGATCGAGGCTGCTCGCTTGGAAGGCTGTTCCTGGTTCCAGATACTGATGCTGATCGCCATACCGCTCAGCCTGTCCGGCATTGCCGTAGTAGCCACCTTCGTCTTCATTTTTGCCTGGAATGAGTTCCTTCTGGCGCTCTTCCTCAGCGGCGGCTCATCCCGAACCTTCCCGGTTACCATCTCGTCTTTCATCGGTACGGGTCGGATTTATTGGGAATATATCGCTGCCGCTACGGTCGTGCAGTGCGTTCCCCCCATCGTCTTCGCCTTCGCCATGCAGCGACACATCGTGTCCGGCATGACGATGGGCGCCATAAAGGATTGATACCTATGACCTTAGCCCGTGAAAACCCCGGAGCGGCGCTGATCACCGGTGCATCGCGCGGCATCGGTCGCGCCATCGCCGAGCGGTTCGGCGCAGACGGCTACCATGTCCTCGTCAGCGACCTTGAACGCCAGCGTGGCGAGGCTGAGACGGTGGTCGAATCCATCCGCAACGTCGGCGGTAAGGCGGATTTTCTGCCCTGCGACGTCGGCGACCCAAAGTCCATCGAGACGCTGGTTAACGATACCGTTGCGCTTTCGAGAGGCATCCGGGTCCTGATCAACAACGCCGGAGTGCTTTCGGTATCATCCGTCGATGACCTTTCGCCCGAGGAATGGGATCGGATGTATCAGATCAATACGCGGGGCACCTTTCTCGTCACGCAGGCGATGTTGCCGCACCTTCGCAAGCAAGACCGTGCACGCATCATCAATATCGCTTCCATTGGTGGCAAACGCGGTGCGCCGGGGCAGATCCACTATTGTTCCTCAAAGGCCGCGGTCATCAGTTTCACCCAGATCCTCGCCGAGGAAGTGGCTCAGGACGGCATCAACGTCAATGCGATCTGCCCGGGCATTATCGATACCGATATGGGCCGCAACAATTATCGCACGCCAGATGCGCTGGCGGCTGTCCACGCCAAGACCGCGCTGAAACGCCTCGGCTATCCCGAGGACGTTTCCGGCCCGGTGGCCTTTCTAGCCTCCGACGATGCGGCCTTCATCACCGGCCAGGCGATCAACGTCTGCGGCGGCATCCTTTTTCACTAAGTTCTCACGGAGACCGAAACCCTATGAATAAACTTGGTTTGCACGCAAATGTCTGGGTCGCCGGCTGGAGCGAAAACGAAGCGGCAATGGCTATCGAAAAGACCGCCGCGACAGGCTTTGATCTCATCGAAATCCCTGCGCTGGAGCCATCGAGCCTACGTCCGGACGAGACGCGCAGGCGGCTCGATGCAGCCGGCATTGGCTGCACGCTGTCGCTCGGCTTGGACGATAGGAGCGATATTTCGTCGGGTGACCCGCAGATGATGAAGGCCGGCGAGGAAAAGCTGCGCACCGCGCTGTCCGTGGGCCGGGACCTTGGTGCAACCCACGTCTGCGGTATCCTCTACAGCGCATTTCAGAAATATTTCGAACCGCCCACCCGGAGGGGCATCGAAGCCTCTGCCGAGGTCATGCGGCGGGTGGCGGACTATGCGGTGGAAAACGACATTACGCTGGGCATGGAGGTTGTGAACCGCTACGAGAGCAATGTGTTGAACACCGCCGCGCAGGCTGTGGCCTATTGCAAGATGGTCGACGCCCCCAATGTGAAAGTGCATCTCGACGCCTATCACATGCACATCGAAGAACAGAGCCCGCCGGACGCTATTATGGCGACCGGCAAGCAGCTCGGCTATTTCCATACCGGAGAATCGCATCGGGGCTACATCGGCTCCGGCTCCATCGACCACCCAAGCCTGTTCCGGGCGCTGGTCGCTTCAGGTTATGACGGGCCGATCACCTACGAGTCCTTCTCGTCCGAGGTCGTCGGGCAGCCGCTCACCGGCATTCTCGGCATCTGGCGCAACACCTGGACGGATGGCGAGGATCTGGCGCGCCACGCATACACATTTACGCATGCCCAGTTGAAAGCCGCGCGCGAAACGGTGCTGAGGGCTTCCGGGTTTACCGAAATGGAGGCCTGAAATGGGAGCCATACACCTCGATAATGTGCGTAAAAGTTTCGGTAATGTCACCGTCATTGAGGGCATAGAACTTGAGATTGCAGACGGCGAGTTCGTGGTCTTCGTCGGTCCATCAGGGTGTGGCAAGTCTACGCTACTGCGTCTGATCGCCGGCCTCGAGGAGATCGACGATGGTAGAATCAGCATCGACGGCGAACAGGTCGACATGAAGGAGCCCGCCGACCGTCACATCGCCATGGTGTTCCAGAGCTATGCGCTCTATCCGCATATGAGTGTTCGCAAGAATATTGGCTTTGGCCTCAGGATCGCCGGGTTCCCCAAGGCTGAGATCAACGCCAAGATCGAGGAGGCCGCACGCCTTCTTGAGCTGACGCCGCTGCTGGAGCGCCGTCCGCGCGACCTGTCTGGCGGTCAACGGCAGCGCGTGGCCATCGGACGGGCGATCGTGCGCTCGCCATCGGCCTTTCTTTTCGATGAGCCGCTGTCGAACCTTGACGCGGCGCTGCGCGTGCAAATGCGCATGGAGATCATCAATCTGCACACCGACCTGAAGCGAACGATGATTTATGTAACCCATGATCAGGTTGAAGCGATGACCATGGCCGATCGTATTGTCGTGCTGAATGGCGGAAGGGTGGAGCAATTCGATACGCCGGTCGAACTTTATGATCATCCGGCCAACCTGTTTGTTGCGGGCTTTATCGGTAGTCCGAAGATGAATTTCCTCGACGTCACGCAGGCTGAGGACAACCGGCTTCACCTTGAAGGGGGGCTCCAGGTCACGCTTCCTGACCGCAGTCCGGCTGAGTGCGCCCGGACGAAAATACTGGGCATCCGGCCAGAGCATTTCCTGCATCAGGGCTCGGGCGGGCTGTGGGATGGCAAGGTCACGGTGGCGGAGCAACTCGGCAGCGACGCCTATCTTCATGTGGCGGTTGCCGGCCTCGACAAACAACTGGTTGTGCGCGGCGTCGGCGAACGCGCCTTTGGCAGAGGCGACGTGATTTCCCTGACGCCGCAAGCCGGGAATTGTCACCTGTTTGATGCCCAGGGTGCCACGATCCGAAACGTTCAACTGCCCGGCGCAGCCTGACCGGCGCGTCGGATTCGCGAGGGTTCGAAGATGTATATGGAAAAATTATCTCTTTTCGGGCGCCGCGCGCTCGTCACGGGGGCTGCCCGGGGCATTGGCTATGCCTGTGCCGATGCGCTGAGCGAGGCCGGAGCCCATGTGGTCCTGGCCGATCTCGATGGCGCGGCTGCCGCGGCTGCGGCTACGAGACTGGCTGAAAACGGACGCAGCACCGAGGCAATGAGCCTCGATGTCAAGGACAGTGCCGCCGTCGATGATGTCGCCGCCACTATCGGCGATCTGGATATTCTGGTTGCCAATGCCGGTATCGGACGCTTGCCCATGCCAGCCGAAGACATTGCCAACGAAGATTGGCTCGAAGTGCATCGCGTCAATCTCGACGGCGTCTTCTACTGCAACCGGGCGTTTGGTCGGAAGATGCTGGATCGTAGGCGCGGCAGCATCGTCAACGTTGGCTCGATGTCTGGTATCATCGTCAACCGTCCACAGGGGCAAGCGCATTACAACAGTTCCAAGGCCGCCGTCCATCACCTAACGAAGTCGTTGGCCGCCGAATGGGCTGATCGCGGTCTGCGGGTGAATGCGGTGGCGCCGACCTATATCGAGACGCCCCTGACGGCTGTTGCCCATGAGAACGGAATGGCCGCCATCTGGATGCGTGACACGCCAATGGGGCGTTTCGGCCAGGTGGATGAAGTCGCATCTGCCGTGCATTTTCTGGCGAGCGATGCCGCCAGTCTGATAACTGGATCCGTTTTGGTGGTCGATGGCGGGCTCACATGCTGGTGAGCGGGCAAAAATCCCTTCCGACTGACGAAACTGACCTTTTGACCCGGTTGATAGCCTTCGCTCATGGCGATGTGCGCAGGTTTGTCGCCATCGCTGGAGCGCCAGCTTCCGGCAAGAGCACACTTGCCCAGCGCTTGTTCAAGACGGTTGAAGCGGAAGCCCCCGGCCGCGTGGCGGTTCTGCCTATGGACGGGTTCCACTACGATAATGTCCTCTTGCAGTCTTATGGCTGGCTTGCGCGCAAGGGCGCTCCCCACACCTTTGACGTAGACGGGCTGGCATCTGTGCTCGACCGGCTTGCCCGGTATGATCGAGCGGTTGCGGTTCCTGTCTTTGACCGCGCGCTGGAGATCTCCCGTGCGGGCGCCCGCGTGATCAAGCCTTCGGTGCGCCTGATCCTTGTTGAAGGCAATTATCTGTTGTTGGAAGAACCAGGATGGAAGTCTTTGCATGAACGCTTCGACTTGAGCCTGTATCTGGATGTGCCTTTGGAGTTGCTGCGCCAGCGCCTGCTCGACAGATGGCGTTCTCTGCAGCCTGAGGAGGCGCGTGCCAAGATCGAGGAAAACGATCTCCCCAACGCCAGAATAGTTATCGAACACAGTATCGCGGCTGACCTTGTCCTGAAGACATGACAGGTCGTGACTAGCAGCTGTATGTTTCAGGTTCTCCTCTGCTCCCATGACTGACGTCGTTTACATAGAGCATTCTCCCGAGATATCTGAGACGTAGCTACGGCTTTCGACCAGAAACAGCTGACACGTGGAAGAAAGCAAGCCCGATAGCGGCGATGCCTTCTCCGGTGCTCCCGGCTAGAATTCATCCTCCTGCAGCGTCAGAACTCGCAGATGCTCGAGCATTTTCTCGGCGGCCGGGCTGAGCCAGTCGTCGGGCAGGCGCTGGATGCCTGTGGTCCGTTTGGGCAGCGGCCGGGACAGCGGCAGTTCGGTTAGGCCGGGGTGTCCCCGCAGGATCGGGGTGACGGCGAAGGTGAGGGCGTCGGACTGTTCCAGATAGGTGGTGATGAAACCGTTGGAGGTCGAACGTATCCGGGCGACGGGCGGGCTCAGGCCCTCGGTCTGGAACAGCCCGTCGAGCCGCTTCTGGGCGTTGACGGCCTTGTCGGGCATGACCCATGGAAACCCGAGGAGATCCGGAAGCTCAAGCGTTCCTGCCCGCTCCAGCGGGTGCCCCCGGCGCGCGACCACGGCGTAGCGCGCGGAAGCAAGCGGCTCCGAATGGAGATCGGAAAACTCCGGGTCGTCGGTTAGCTCGGTGAGGATGAAGGCGACCTGTCCGCGCCGGACCAGTTCGGCAAGCTGGCGCTCGAAACCGCCGATCACGCTGATCGAGACGCCGGGCAGGTCCTGCGTGGTCAGGTTGATCGCGCGCGGCAGCAGACCGGTCAGCCAGATCGGGCCTGAACCCACGGAAAGCTCCGTCTCTTCATGTTCCTGCAGATGCCGGATTTCGTGCTGGGCGTCTTCCAACTGCCGGAAAATGCCTTGCGCCCTGCGCACCATCACACGTCCGAACACGGTCAGCCGCATGGCCTTGGGAAGCCGCACGAAAAGCTGCGCTCCCACTTCGTCCTCAAGCGCCGCAAGGCCGCGGCTCAGTGCCGGCTGGGTCATGTTCAACTGCTCTGCCGAGCGGGTCATCGACCCCGTTTCGGCTATGGAAAGAAGGTAACGCAGGTTTTGCAGGTTCATGTTTACGATTACCAAAATGCATGAGGAATGCGTTGTTAATTATTTGCATTAATGAAGCCATCTCTTTAGCCTTTGTCAAATCCAAGGGAGGAGAAATGATGATTTCCAGATCACTGGCCCGCTTTGCGGGTGTCGCACTTTCGTTTGCCGCTTTTGCCGGCACGGCCGCCGCGCAGGATTTTCCGACGCGCCCGATCACGATGATCGAGCCCTGGGAGGCCGGCACTTCCGGCGACATAACCGCGCGGATCGTTGCCGAATTCGCTGCCCAGAAGCTGGGGCAGCCGATCGCGGTGCAGAACATCGCCGGCGGCGGCGGCGCCAAGGCGATGCTTGCGCTTTCCGAGGCCGATCCCGATGGCTACACGATCGGCAATTCGTGGGTCGCCACCCAGATCATGGTGCCTACATTCGAGCCGCGTATCGGCTTCGATCCGATGGGTTTCGACCCGATCGGGCTGATGTGGGTGAACCCCTTCACCTTGACGGTTGCCGCCGATCATCCCGCAAACAACGTTGATGAATTCGTTGAATGGGCAAAAGCCCAGGACGGTGTCCTGAGAGTTGGCGTCTGCCCGGCGGTCAGCCTGCCGCATGTGGTGATGCGGCGGTTCCTCGAAGTGGCCGAGATCACCAGATATCAGCCGATCCCGGCGGACGGTTGCGAGACCTCGAATATTCAGGGCCTGTTTGACGGCTCTCTCGACTTCACCACCGGCGCGCTCGGCGCGGTGAAGATCTACGGCGACAAGATCAAGACGCTCGCGATCTTTACCGAAGAGCGCTCCCCGATCGAACCCGGGATTCCGACGGCGAAGGAACAGGGCTACGACCTTGACTGGGGTGCGGCGACCGCCGGCTGGTCGGGACTGGTCGCGCCCGAGGGCACGGATCCGGAACGCATGAAGAAACTTCAGGACGTGTTCCGCGAGGTCATCAATTCCGAGCCCTTCAAGAAGAAGATGTTCGAAGGCGGGTTCACCGTCCAGTACATGGAGCCGGATGCGTTTCAGGATCTCTGGCAGGTTTCGCTCGACCGGCTGGCGCCGGCACTGGAAAACCTGAAGAAAAATTGAGCGTTTCGCGCCGCTCCATACCATTGGCCGGCGGCGCGATTTCCTTTCAGA
The DNA here is from genome assembly GCF_013459645.1 of Martelella sp. NC20. Classification (NCBI taxonomy): domain Bacteria; kingdom Pseudomonadati; phylum Pseudomonadota; class Alphaproteobacteria; order Hyphomicrobiales; family Aurantimonadaceae; genus Martelella; species Martelella soudanensis. Next base: position 226,709 of record NZ_CP054861.1, on the reverse strand, counting down.
CCTGAGGTTCTCCCGATGTCCAACGACGAAACCTTTCAGGCTCCGCAACGGGAAACGGCAACCCGGTCGCAAGACCTTGCCGCCGTCGTCGTCGGAGCAGGATCCTTCATTCTCGGCCTCTGGATGGTTCTGGATATCGCGGCGATGGAAGACAATCCCATTGCGTCGCTGTCGGGCGGCATCGATGCCAAGCAGTACCCCACATGGCTGGGCGTGGGCCTGATGGTCCTGGCGGTCGCCGTCATCATCCGCCCCGCGACGCGGCTGATTTCCGTACGCGGCCGGCCCGATGAAACTTTGCCGTGGGCGCGCATTATCGGCGTCGTCGTGGCGCTGTTTCTCTATCTTCTGGCGTTTCCGCGGTTTGGCTATATCGCCTCGACCACGCTTTTCGGCGCCGCGCTGATGGTTGCCGGCGGCGCGCGCAGGCCGCTTTCGATCGTCGGCTTTCCGGTGGCGTTCTCGCTGGCCCTTTACTGGCTGGTGCGGATCGTCTTCGACATTCACCTGCCCTTCGGGCGGTTTCTCACCGCCCTGATCGGAGGCTGAAGGACAATGGATACCCTGCTTTCGGCGCTGGACCTTGCCGGCGTTCTGTCGCTTCTTCTGGCCATCGCTGTCGGCATCGGCGTGGGCATCATCTTCGGCGTCCTGCCGGGCATGGGGCCATTGCTGGGCATTGCACTTGCGATTCCGTTCACCTTCTACATGGATCCGGTCCCTTCGATCGCCCTGCTGATGGGCATCTATCAGGGCGGCAATTTCGGCGGCGCGGTCACCGCGATCATGATCGGCGTTCCGGGCACGCCGATGGCCGCGGCGACGCTGCTGGACGGCTTTCCCATGGCCCGGGCCGGCCGCGTTTCCGACGCGCTGGTGCTTGCCACGCTGTCTTCGTTTGCAGGCGCCCTTATCAGCGCGGTCCTGCTGATCCTGCTGTCGCCCTATCTCGCCGCCGCCGCCGCCAATTTCGGCCCGATGGAGACGATGCTGCTGGCGGCGCTCGGCCTGTCGACCGTTGCCTCGCTCACCGGAAAATCCCTGCCGCGGGGCCTGCTGGCGGCAGCGCTCGGGCTGTCGGCTGCAGCGATCGGGACCGACCCGATCCTCGGCCTGCCGCGCATGACGATGGGCCTCAGCGGCCTCGATGGCGGGTTCAACCTCGTTGCTCTCCTGATGGGGCTGTTCGCGGTCTCCGAGCTTCTGACCCAGGTGGCCGAAGGCGAACATCTGAAGGCAGGCCGCGTGCGCCTTCAGTTGCGCAACGGCGTCCTGCGGAACTTCCTCGGACGCTGGAAGAACTGGCTCCGCTCCAGCGCGCTCGGCATCTTCATCGGCGCCATTCCCGGGATCGGCGGCGATGCCTCCGCTTATATCGCCTATCGCGTTTCCCGTGACTTTTCCGATGAACCCGAGAAATTCGGTCAGGGCGCGGACGATGGCGTCGTGGCCTCGGAATCCGCCAACAGCGCAACGACCGGCGGAGCGCTTCTGCCGATGCTTGCGATCGGCATTCCGGGCGATCCGGTCGTGGCGGCGCTCATGGGTGGGTTTCTCATCCAGGGGCTCACTCCGGGGCCGCAACTGTTCCAGCAGAATCCGGAAATCGTCTATGGCGTTCTGGCGGCGTTTCTGCTCGGCGCATTGCTGCTGTTGCCGATCGCGCTGATCATGCTGCGCGCCCTGATCCGCACGCTGGCCGTCCCCAAACCCTATCTCATCGCCGCCGTCGGCATGTTCAGCGTGCTCGGCGTGTTCATGGTGCAGCGTTACATGTTCGACCTCTGGGTGTTCTTCGCCTTCGGCCTGATCGGCTACGCGCTTCGCCTGGCGGCGATCCCGCTCGCGCCGCTGATCATCGGCTACGTGCTGGGATCGACCTTCGAGGAGGAGCTGAGGATGACGTCGCTGGTCACCGGCGGCGACTGGGTCGGCTTCTTTCTGAACCGGCCGGCCTCGCAGATCATTCTGGCGCTTCTGGTTCTCGTTCTTTTCACGCCGATCGTGCAGGCGCTGCTGCGCCGCCGCGCACGCCGCAAGCTTTCCACTTCGACACGTGAGACCCATTCATGACCGATACCCGTCCCAATATCGTCTTCGTCATCACCGACCAGCAGAGGCACGACACGATCCGCGCCATGGGTTTTCCCTACATGGATACGCCCAATCTCGACGCGCTGGTGGAAGAGGGTACGGCCTTTTCGAACATGTATGTGACGTCGCCGTGCTGCGCGCCGTCGCGGGCGAGCCTGTTCACCGGGCTCTATCCGCACAATTCAGGCGTCCTGCGCAATGACGAGGTCTGGCCCTCGACCTGGGTCAGCGATCTGGCGGCGGCCGGCTATCACTGCTGCAATGTCGGAAAGATGCATACCCATCCCTTCGAGGCGCCGTTCGGCTTTCATGAGCGCCATGTCGTCGAGAACAAGGACCGGGCCCATCCGAACCTGCCGTTCTTCCTCGACAACTGGGACAAGGCGCTGATGGCGCGCGGCGTCGAGAAACCCGACCGCCGCAGCTACCGCCGCCGGCAGGACTATGCGACCGCGCTCGGCGCGTTTTCATGGGAGCTCGACCGGGACCTGCATCCGGACGTCTTCACCGGCCGGCTCGCCTGCCGCTGGCTGAAGGAATGGAATGGGACAAAACCGTTCTTCCTTCAGGTCGGCCTGCCCGGGCCGCATCCGCCCTACGATCCCGCGCCGGAGGACCTGGAGCCCTATCTCGACCGCGACCTGCCGGCGCCCATTCCCTCGGACATAGAGGCGCAGCCGAAGGCGCTGCAGGAACTGCAGGCAAACCATATCCGCGACGATCACGACGCGGTGCGCCACCTCGCGCATCCGACCGATGAACAGACCCGGCGCCAGCGTGCGCATTACTACGCCAATGTCTCGATGATCGACGGCATCATCGGGGAGATCAGGGCAGCGCTCGAACAACGCGGCGTGGCCGGTAACACGATCATCATCTTCACCTCCGATCACGGCGATTGTCTAAACGACCACGGCCATAGCCAGAAATGGACGATGTACGAACATTCCGTGCGCGTTCCGGCGATCATTCACGATCCGCGCCGCGCCGGCGGAACCCGCGTCGACGATCTCGTCTCGCTCATGGATCTCGGGCCGACCGTGCTGGAATTTGCGGGCCTTGCTCCCCCTTCATGGATGGAAGGCATATCGCTCGCGCCCTGCACCCGGGGTGAAACCGAAGCGCCGATCAGGACCGAGGTCTTCGCCGAGCTGGCGCGCGACATGATCCAGAGCAACGCGGCGTTCTTCACCATGATCCGGACCGGGCCGTGGAAGCTGGTGCACATTTCCGGAACGACGGAAGGGCAGCTCTTCAATCTCGAGAACGATCCGGACGAATGCATCAATCTCTGGGACGATGCGAACCATGCCGACATGCGCCGGCAACTGACCGCGCGGCTTCTGGAATGGCGCATCGAGAGTGGCCTCGCCGCCCAGGGCTGGCTCGGAAGGGTGGCATGCTGATGTCGGCGAACTGGGATTTTTCGGTGCAAGGCAAGCGCGTTTTGATCACCGGTGGTCTGGGCGGCATCGGCTCGGCGCTGGCGGAGGGTTTTGTCCGCTGTGGCGCGGAGGTCATCGTCACTGGTCGAGCGCCTGATCGTGCACCGCCCGAGGGCTGCCGATACGAAGCCGTGGACCTCACGAATGATGCCGATGTGGACCGTCTTGCCGAACGAACCGGCGCGATCGATACGCTGATCCACTGCGCCGGACAGATCGAGCGCGAACGGGAGATGCAGCCTGATGGTTTCAACGCGGTGCTCGACGTTCATCTGACCGGTGCGCTGCGGCTTGCCAATGCCTATCGCGCGGGACTTGCCGCGCGCGGCGGCGCGATCATCAATATCGCCTCGATGTTTTCCTATTACGGCGCGCCGCATATACCGGCCTATGCGGCTGCAAAGGCCGGCGTGGTGTCGCTGACGAAATCGCTGGCGCTTTCCTTTGCGGAGGAGGGCATCCGGGTCAACGCGATCGCGCCCGGCTGGATCCGTACGCCGATGACCGAGCGCGGCCGGGCCGACCCGGAGATCCGTCAGAAAGTTCTGACCAGATTGCCGAAGGGCGGCGACTGGGCCGATCCGGACGAGCTCTGCGGTACAGCGGTGTTCCTGGCATCGTCGGCGTCGCGCATGATCACCGGCGTCACGATCCCGGTCGATGGCGGATATACAGCCGCATAGGCAGGACGAAACAAGGGAGGACGTTTCGATGGCCGGACATATGCTGATTACCGGCGCCGGCGGCGGCATCGGTTCCGCCACGGCGCGCATGGCGGCGGCACGCGGCTACGCCGTGAGCCTGATGGTGCGTCCCTCGGGCAGCAAGGAAGCCTCGGTGCTTCTGGACGAGATCGCTGTAAAGGGCGGAGAGGCACAGGTGGTGACCGCCGATGTGACCAGCGAGGGCGATATCGTCGATGCGTTCAAAAGGGCGGTCGACCGGTTCGGCCCCCTCACGGTGCTGATGAACTCGGCCGGCATTGCCTACAACGCGCCGGTCAGCGCGCTCGGCTCCGAAGACATAGCCCGGGTGATGGCGGTGAATGTCGTCGGCCTGATGCTCTGCTGCCGCGAGGCTGTCGGCCACATGTCGACTGAAACCGGCGGACAAGGCGGTTCGATCGTCAATATTTCATCGATGGCGGCAACCATCGGCGGCCGTCCCGGGGCGAGCGTCTATGCCGCCTCGAAAGGCGCGGTGGACGTTTTCACCACGGGGTTCGCGCGCGAGGTCGCGGATCAGGGCATTCGCGTCAACAGCGTCAGGCCCGGCATGATCGCGACGAAGATGACCGCCAATCTGGAACACGATGCTGCTCTCAAGAAATCGGTGGAGGCTTCTATCCCGATGAAGCGGATAGGACAGCCGGAGGAGATCGCGGAGATCGTCCTGTGGCTCAGTTCGCCGGCGGCCTCTTTCGTGACCGGTGCACATATCAACGCCGGCGGCGGTGGATTTCACATCGCGTCTTCCTGAGGAGGAAAAAACATGACTGTACTGGTGACCGGAGCGACAGGCTTTATCGGCTCCTATCTGATACCGGTTTTGCTCGAGCGGGGCTACGACGTCGCTGCCACCGATCGCATGCCGGCGCCGGAATGGATCGCAAAGCTCTCCAATGTTTTCTATGTCCAGACCGATCTCGGTCGCGAAGCTGATATTCAGAAACTGATGGGCATCGTCCGGCCCGAGAAGATCGTACATCTGGCATCGGTGCTTGCCGGGCCGTGCGAGGCCGACCCGCTGCTCGGCTACCGCGTCAACTTCATGTCGACCGCAACACTGCTGGACGCCGGACTTGCCTACGGGCTGAAGCGCTTCGTGATGACGAGCGCCGGATCTGTTTTTGGCCAGGGCCTGCAGGAACCGGTGCGCAACGACGCCGAGCGGCTGCCGCGCACCGTCTACGGACAGACCAAGCTGGCTTGCGAGCACCTGATTGAATGGTATCGCCGGGTCCATGGGCTGAGCTGCGGCGCTGTCCGTTTCCCGTGGGTGTACGGGCCGGGCAGGAGCACCGGCATCACGGCCGAATATTCGTCGCTGTTGCTCGACAGGATCGCCAGAAACGAGCCGCTTGTCATTTCCAACCCCGAGGAGCGCGGCGACTGGCTCTATGTCAGGGACGCGGTCAAGGCGCTGATGCTGCTCCTTGAGCGGGAGGAGCAGCCCGAAATCAGCTATAACATCATGGGGAGCGTCCACAGTATCCGGGAGGCGATGACGCTTGCCATGCAGATCTTCCCGGAAGCGCGTGTAACCTTCGAAGAAAGTGCCCGGACAACCCAGCCCTACGCCTCTTCCTATGATGACAGCAAGGCGCGCGCGGATATCGGCTGGCAACCGGAATACGCGCTTGCCGATGGCATCAGGGAACATGTGACGCTGGTCAGGCAACGTCATGTGGCCTGATGCCGAAGACCGTTTGCCTCGGAACAGGGATCGCAGGATAGTCACGCGGGCCTTGCGATGCTGAAAGATTATGCAATCGTGGTTCATGCCGCGAAAGATCTGCGCTCGGAGACGCGCGATCTCGTGCCTCTCGGTGCGGGTGAGGTCAGGCTCGAAATGGCCTGGGGCGGGATTTGCGGCTCCGATCTCCATTTCTATCGTCACGGCGGAACCGGCGTTGCAAAACTCCGCCAGCCAATGGTTCTCGGCCACGAGCTTTCCGGCCGTGTCTGCGAGACAACGCAGGATAGTCGCGGTTTTGCCGTCGGCGATGCCGTCGTGGTTCATCCGGCACGCGTCTGCGGCCAATGCCATGGGTGCCTGTCCGGCCGGGAGCAGCTTTGCGAGGACGTGCGCTTTCTGGGAAGTGCGGCGCGCATGCCCCATTGCGATGGCGGCTTCCGGCGTTTCCTGACGATAGAGGCGACGCAGCTTCGGCGGGTGCCCGAAGGACTGCCGCTCGACATTGCCGCGCTGACCGAGCCGCTGGCGGTTGCCCTTCACGCCATCGCGCGGGCAGGCGACGTCGCCGGCCGCACGGTGCTGGTCATGGGCGCCGGGCCGATCGGCGCGCTGCTCGTTGCCGCGCTGAGGCTGAAGGGTGCCGCCCGGATCGCCGCCGCCGATATCAGCGACTTTCCCCTGAACCTGGCGAGGCGGGTGGGGGCGGATGAAACCTGGAACATGACCTGCACGGCCCCGGAAGACACATTCGATGTTGTTTTCGAGGCCACCGGCGTGCCCGACGGCCTTTCCGCTGCGATCTCGCGAGCACGCCGGGGCGGCGTCATTGCGCAAGTCGGGATCTTTGCGGCCGGGCTCGTGCCAGCCCCGCTGTCTCTGGTTGTCGGTCGCGAGATCGATTTAAGGGGCTGCTGGCGTTTTGGCAGCGAGTTCAACGACGCCCTCGGAATGCTGGCCGACCATTCCCCACAGTTCAGCAATCTCGTGACACAACGGTTTTCCGTCGATGACTATAAAGATGCCTTCGAGACGGCTTCGGACCGGACACGCGCGATGAAAGTCCTGCTCGACCTTGCTGTGACGAACAAGGGGGCTGGAAGTCCGTGCTGACGCATTGAGACAGGGGTGACCGCTGGTTTTACGGTCGAGAGTGGACCTTCGACGCGACACTGATAGATATGGGATGTCGAACGGAAGCGTTGTAGTTTCTCAAGTTTCATGCTCGGCCCGGCCTTCTTCTTGCGGCCGTCCAAGATTTGTCCTCAGGGCGGCGGTAGAGACCGTATAGAATTTTGTGCCCTGCCGCCGCGCCGCACGAACAATTCGCTACCATTGCCTCGAAGCATTCGATGCATGGAAAGTCGCCTGCCTGCCTGCCTGAAAATCAGCGAACCTCGGGGGACTGCTCGGTCCGCTAAATTCAACGCGACAACGCCATCCAGCAATTCGGCGTCCCCGAATCCCGATCGCATCAGGCGTTATGCCGTCGGGTTGCGGCGCTGCGGTCGTATGCATCGGGTGTTTGGGGAGGCGCTGAGGCGCAATGCAGCGCGCGCGACTTCCTTGACAGCCTCACTCAATGATGATCAATATATCGACTATCGATTATTTGATCGGCTTTAGGATATGCATTCCCAGGGAGGAGCCTCGAATGAAAGTCTCATTATTTCACGCAATAGCTGTGGCCGCGACCATGGCGATACTGCCGCTGCAGGCAGGCGCTCAGGAATTGTCCGGCAAGAAGATCGGCATTGCCGCGCGCGAAATCACCAATGACTACAACCGCGACATCATAGCCGGTGCGCGCGAAGTGCTCGAAGGGGCCGGCGCGGAAATCGTCGTGACCGACGGCGGCGGCGATCCGCGCCAGCACAACGAAAACATCGAGAACCTGGTCAATTCCGGCGTTGCCGGTATCATCGTGCAGCTCGGCGATGCCCAGCAGCTCGCACCCGTCGTCGCCAAGGCAAACGACGCCGGTATCCCGGTCGTCACCACCTCGGTTGGCGCCACCACCGCCGGCGCGCTGGCGGATGTTGGCGGCGACGACGCATTGATGTCGGCGATGATGAGCCGCGCTCTGCTGTCGAGCATCGACTACAAAGGCGACGTTTATGTATTCTGGGTTCCGGGCGCGCCGCTTCTGGAAACCCGAAAGCGCGTTCTCGAGGCGGTTGCCGCGGACTATCCTCAGGTGACCCTGCACGAGGTCCCGACCGAGCATTCCGTTGCCCGCGTCCAGACGCAGATGGAAGACCTGCTGACCGCCAACCCGGCTCCCGGCAGCATCGCCGCGGTCTGGGGCGCGTACGACCTTCTGACCTCCGGCGCCGTTGAAGCGATCCGCCGCAACGGCCGCACCGAGATCAAGGCTGCGTCCATTGACGGCGACCGGATCGGCTTCCAGATGCTGCTCGATGAAAACAGCCCGTTTGTGGCCACCGTCGTTCAGGACGTGCCGACCATCGGCAGCACGGCGGCCGAGGTGCTGGTTGAAAAGCTCGGCGGCGCCGAGGAATTTCCGTCCGCGCTTTACACCGATGCTTGGCTGGCCGTACGTGGCAATGGCGTTGCCGCCGCTGAGAAGCGCTGGGGTCCGCAGATATGGGACGAACTCGGCATGGACAAAGCCGACGTCGAAGCCCGTTATCCCCAGGACAAGGATCTGGTGGTCATTCAGCCCATCCTTCCCTGACCGCATCTCCCGCATGTCAGCGGACCGGCGCCGTCTCTGTGCGGCGCCGGTCCACTTTCCAAATCAGGGTCATCTCCGAGCGGGAAGACCTGACAATCGTATGGTTTCGCCGATGACTTTGCATCTCGATCAAGCCCCTTTGGCGCTGGAATGCCGGAATATCCGCAAGGAATTCCCGGGCGTCCTCGCCCTTTCGGATGTCTCACTCCAGGTGCGCCGCGGCGAGATCCATGCGCTTCTTGGCCAGAACGGCGCCGGCAAGTCCACGCTCGTCAAAGTGCTGACCGGCGTCTACCAGCATGATGGCGGCGAGATTCTCGTCGAGGGCAAACCTGTCCGGATGTCGCGTGCTTCCGAGGCCGAGGCGAATGGCATCGTCATCGTTCACCAGGACCAGCAGCTCGTTGCCCAGTTCGACGTCACCCGGAACGTATTTCTCGGGATCGAACGCACCGGCGGCGCCGGTTTTCTGAACCTGCCGGAGATGCGGGCCGAAACGGAAAAGGCGCTCGCAAAGGTTGGCGCGGCTTTCACGCCAGACACTCTGGTGCGCGACCTTTCCGTGGCACAGCGCGAGCAGGTGGCGATCGCCGCCGCGCTCGTGCGCGATCCTAAAATTCTCATCCTCGATGAACCCACCGCCTCGCTTTCAGAAGCCGAGGTGGATCTTCTGTTCGGCGTCATCCGCGGTCTGCGCGACGATGGCGTGACCATCGTCTACATTTCCCATTACCTCGATGAAGTGCTGGATCTGGTCGACCGGATGACGGTGCTGCGCGACGGCAGGCTGATTGCTACGAAGGAGGTCGGAGAGACGTCGCGTCCGGACCTCATCAAGATGATGGTCGGTCGCGAGATCTCCCAGCTCTATCCGAAGGAAGACGTTGCGATCGGCGAAACAGCGCTGTCAATCAGGGATCTAGCGGTCGGCAATGCCGTACGCGGCGTTGATCTCGATATCCGCAGCGGAGAGATATTCGGCCTTGCTGGGCTGATGGGCGCGGGTCGGTCAGAGCTTGCGCTGGCATTGATCGGCGCAATGAAGCGAACACGCGGAACGGTGACGCTCAACGGCAAACCATCGAACCCGTCAAGCCCGAAGGCAGCCAAGAACGAAGGCTACGCGCTCATTCCCGAAGATCGCCGGCATGATGGTCTGATCGGCGAATTGTCGATGCGCGAAAACATGACACTGCCCAACATCTCGAAATGGGCGACATTTGGGCTCCTCAATCTAGGCCGCGAGAAGGCGGATGCGCAGCAGCTTCAGCGTGACCTCGCGATCCAGCCGCCGAACATCGCGACCACCACCAAGAACCTGTCCGGCGGCAACCAGCAGAAAGTGGTCATCGGCCGATGGCTGCCGGGCAATGCCGAGGTTTTCCTTTTCGACGAGCCGACGACCGGGGTCGATGTCGGTTCCAAGGTGGAAATCTACCGCCAGATGACGGCCCTGGCCCGGCGCGGGGCCGTCGTGATCCTGATTTCCTCGGATTTTGAGGAAATCGTCGGCATGTGCGATCGCGCCGCCGTCATGCAGAAAGGCAGGATCAATGCCGTTCTCGAACGCGACGAACTCGATGTAGCCACAGTGCTCTTTCACGCCTCCGGCGCGGACGAGCATGCCGAAAATTCCTCCACCGGACACAAGGCCGCCCCGCCTGCCGAAGTGGAAATGCGCGAACATCACGAGAGCGGCGTCGGCCGTTTCTTCGCTCGTTGGGGATCGTTGTTCGGCATGGCGGTCGCCATCGCGGTGATTGCGTTTCTCGCACCCCAGTTTCTCAATCCGGGCAACATCTTTGATGTGCTCAAGCAGGGGTCGGTGCTGGCCTTCATCGCTCTCGGCTTGACGCTGGTGCTGATCGCCGGCGGGCTCGATGTGTCCGCCGGCGCGATCAGTCAGTTCAGCTCCAACGTCGCTGCCGGCCTGATCGTCGGTTCTGCGGGAACCGCAGTGGCGCTCGGGGCGGGCATCGCCATCGGTGCTGTTGTCGGACTGATAAATGCGGCGCTTGTGCTGATATTCGCGATGCCGCCCTTCGTGGCGACGCTCGGCATGATGTTCGTGACGATGGGCGCCACGCTTCTCTATAACGGCGGCCAGGCGATCACCCTGTCGAACGAGCCCGGCTTCTTCTTCCTTGGCCAGGGATATGTAGGGCCGGTTCCGGCGGTCTTCATTCTTCTCGTCGTCATCACCGTCGTGCTCCACATCTTCCTGTCGCGCAGCCGCATGGGCCTCAGAATGTATGCGGTGGGACAGAATCTCGCCGCAGCCGAACTGCGCGGCATCCGCCAGCCGCGCTACGCGCTGGCTTCCTTTATCATAGGCGGCGCGGTTCTTGGTTTTGCCGGCGTGGTGCTGACCTCTTACAGCTATGGCGCCTCGGCGCTGGCCACCGGCATCGATTTTCTGATCAGCGCGCTGGCGGCGGCCTTCCTCGGCTCCACTCTGTCGCGCAGCGGTCAGCTCAATGTCACCGGCACTGTGGTGGCGGCAATGTTCCTTGCCTCGCTCTCGAACGGCCTGATCCTGATCGGCATCTCCAATCAGGTGTTGCCGGCCATTCAGGGAGCGGTGCTCATTCTGTCGATCGCGATCGGCGTCATACGACGGCGCGAGATCGGCCAAGTGCTGCTGTTCTAGGAGGTCGGCGAGATGAACCACGCATTGACACAAAAGTCGACCGGCGCAACCGTCGTCGGGTTTCTCCGAGACTACGGCGCGATCTTCGGCATGCTCGCCGTGCTCGCAATCTTCTACTATTTGCAGCCTGCGTTCCTGCATCCCAACAATGTATTGAACGTGCTGCGGCAATCCGCCGTGCTGATCGCGATCGCGCTCGGCATGGCGATCGTCATGTCGATGCGCGGGGTTGATCTTTCCGCGGCCCAGATCGCCGATGCCGCCGGACTGATCGCGGCCATGCTGATCATCAGGGGCGAGCCGACCTGGATGGCCTTTGTCATCCCGGTTGTGTTCGGTATCGTCGCCGGCGGGATCAACGGCATCCTCGCCGCCTATATCGGCGTTCCGGCCATTATCGGCACACTCGGCATGATGTTCATCATCCGCTCCGGCGAACTCATCCTCTCCAACGGCGCGGAACCGCAGATCCTGTTTTCGCTGCCGCGCGGACTGACCAAGGACTTCCTCTTTCTCGGCCAGGGAAGCATCGGTCCCGTTGCAACCCTGATCGTGCTGGCCGTCGTGCTCTTTTTCCTCGTCTGGGGGCTGATGTCGGTCACCGGCTTCTCGCGGCGGGCGAAGGCGATCGGCGCCAATGTGCGGGCCGCATATCTGGCAGGTCTGTCCATTCGCTCGGTCTTCGCCCTCGGTTTCGTCGCCTCCGGCGCGCTCGCGGCCATCGGCGGCGTGGCGCTTGCCTCGCGCACCGGGGTCGCCATGCCGCGCGGCGCCGAGCCTTTCCTGCTTGACGCCTTCGCGGCGGTCTTCCTGGGAACGCTGTTTTCCCGGCAGGGCGGGATCAGCATTCCCGGCACGCTCATCGGCGCGCTGTTCATCGGATTTCTGGGCAACGGGCTGACGATCGTCGGCCTCGGCGCGCCCTACCGTTTCGCACTCAATGGCGGCTTCATCCTCCTCGCAATGGCGGTGGGCGGACTGAAGCGCCGGACATGAACTCAAGGAAGGAAACAGGTCATGACGATTATCGATGCCCATAATCACGTCGGCACCATCAAGAAGGCGCATCAGTCCGGCGCCGACCTTGTTGCCAAGTTGGACAAGGCCGGGGTCGAAAGGGCGGTGATGTTCCCGTTCGTGGAGGGTGATTTCTCCAACGAGCCGATCCGGGACGCCCACAGGGAATTTCCCGATCGTCTTATTCCATATTGCGCGGTCAACCCCTGGAACGACAACGCGGTCGACGAGGTGCGGCGCTGCGTGGAGACCTACGGTTTCAAGGGGCTGAAGCTTCACCCCACCATCGGCGGGTATCACCTTTCCGATCCGAAGCTTTGCGATCCGCTGTTTGCCGTTTGCGAGGACTACGGCATTCCGATCGTCGTGCATGGCGCGAGCGACCTCTACAACTGCCCGCCGGAATTCGCGCTGATGGCCGAGCGGTTTCCGAATGTCACGCTGATCATGGCGCATATGGGTTTCTTCTGGTCCGTCGATCAGGCGATCCGCTTTGCGATCCAGTATCCGAATCTTTATCTCGAGACCTCCCGGGCGCCGATCTTCGAGATCCAGACGGCCGTTCGCGAAGCCGGCGCCGACAAGGTGATCTGGGGCACGGATTCGCCTTTCGTGGATTACGCGTTCGAATTCCAGAAAATGAGTAGCGCAACCGACGATACTGATGCTTATAGTAAGATCGTAGGCGGTAATATCGCCCGTATTCTCAAGCTCTGACCGTGGGTACGGATGAAGTGAAAAAGCCGGTTCCGCGCAATCCGGTCGACAATCCCGACCGGCGCCTTGACCTTGCTGCGCGCGCGGCGTGGCTTTCCTATGAAAAGCAGCGCACGCAGGACCAGATCGCCAGGGAGATGCAGGTCTCCCGGCAGGTGGTCCAGCGACTCATGGCGCTCGCGCACCGCGCGGGTCTGATCGAGTTCCGCCTGAAGCATGCGCTGACCGACTGCATCGAACTGGCCGAAAGGCTGCGGGAGAAGCTTGACCTCAGCTATTGTGACGTGGCGCCCAACGAATCCGAGACGATCGAGGATCTCGCGACAGTCGGCAGTCTCGGTGCACACTATCTCGAAACCATCCTGCCGCCGAGCGAACCCTTCACGATTGGCGTGGGGAATGGCCGGACGATGCGTGAACTGTCGCGTCGTATCGAGCGCCGCGACTTGCCGGAGTGCCGCTGCGTTTCGCTGATGGGCAATCTGACCCGCGACGGCAAGGCCAACAATCACGACGTGGTCAGTTGGATTGCCGAGGCGCTGGGGGCGGAATGCTACCCGCGCCCGATGCCGATCATCACCAACACGGCCGAGGAACGCCGGGTGCTTCAGGCACAGCCAGGCTATCAGTCGATCAGCCGTCTCGTTGCCGATGCGCAGGTGCTGATCATGGGGATGGGTTTTTTCGGCGCAAAGTCATCCCTTCTGGAGGACGGCTTCATCACCGCCGAGGAAACACGGCAGGCGATCGAGGCCGGCGCTGTCGGCGAGTTTCTGGGCTTTGCCATCAACCAGGAGGGCGCGATCGTCGCCGCAGAATATCACGAGCGCCTGACCTCATACCTCCCAAAGCCCGAGCAGCATCGCCCGGTCATCATCGTCGCCTCCGGCGCACAGCGCGCCGCAGCGATTATCGCAGCGTTCAAAGGCCGGCTCGCCAACGGTTTGATCACCGATGAAAATACGGCCCGGATTCTTCTCGATGACGAGCTGACGCAGAAAGGCAACCGGTAACGCTCGTGTACGGTGATCAGTGCCGGTCACGCTTCGACCGAAAGGGTTTCCAGAACGGCGCGGGCCACCGTTGCATGTGTGATCAGTGAGTTGACTATGCCGCCGCGGATGGCGGCGGCGATTGGTCCCGCCTTTTGTTCGCCGAAGGCGATGCATAACACATTCGGACATTTTGCAAGCTGGTCCAGCCCGGCAGCGATCGAGCGGTGCGACAACCCTGATTTCACCGACTGACCGTTTCGATCAAAGGTCTGTCCGCAAATTTCGCCGACAGCGCCGCTTTCCGCCAGTTCCAGACGCTCTTCCTGCGATAAAATGCTCCACAGCGATGTCTGTCCCTCGCGCAAAGCGCCCAGCCCGACGATGGCGAGCGTGACGGCGGGAAAGAGCGCGCTGACAATATGATAGTCCCGCTGGCGTCTGAGCGCATCGGCCGCGTCGCCATCGCTGGCGACGAGCGGCGCGTAGAAGGCGTTGCCGGGGCTGCCGGTCAGTTCCGCGATCCGACGCACCATCTCGACCGAGGTCTGACCGTTTGCCACGCCGGGCCATGCCCCGCCGAGCTGTACCACTGCGCGGGCGGAGAAGGGACGGGCATGCCGGGTCATCGCCTCCGTGGCAAGGGTCGAGGCGACACCCAGGATATCGTCCGGCCCGCTGATGTCGCAGAGCAGCTCCGCCGCCACCCGGCCCATGCTGTCAATACACATGTCCGTATCAAGGCCGGCGTCCTTGACGACGACGGCGTTTGCCAGGCCCATCTCCCGTTTCAGCATGGCGCTCAACTCATAGTCGACCGCGTCGGCAGGGTGAACGAATTCGATCCTGACAATGCCCTCGCGCAACGCCTTTTCAATTAAACGCGCGACGCGGAAGCGGCTGATGCCCAATTCCTTCGCGATGTCCGACTTGGCGATGCCATCCAGGTAAAAGCGCCGCGCCGCCGCGGCGCACAGAATACGGTCGGTAAAGCTGTCAACGTCTGCAGGCATCGGTGTTGGCGTGTCCTTATGGCGCTCATATGAGCATGTGTGCGTTACAATAGGTGGTTATTTCTGGATGAGAAACCAGAAAATTCCGTAAATTATTCGATTTTTTCTTGACGCTGACGAAAATGGAATGCTCATATGATTTTTGTAATGCACATATGAGCGATATGAGAATCCATGACTGATGGCGTGAAGCGTCCGAATATTCTGGTTTTGATGACTGATCAGCAGCGTTTTGACGCGCTTGGCTGCGCGGGCAATCCGGCGATAAGCACGCCCAATCTCGACCGGCTTGCCGCCGAGGGGGCGATGTTCCGTTCCTGCTATGCGCAGAATCCGATTTGCAGCCCGTCGCGGGCAAGCTTTGCGACCGGGCTTTACCCGCATGCCCACGGTCTGTGGGCCAATGGCGTCGAACTGCCCGAAGACCGGACGATGGTGTCACGCTCGCTGGCCGAGGCCGGCTATGATTGCGGTATGGCCGGAAAGCAGCACCTTGCGCCATGCGCCAATGGACCGGAGCCACGCCGGGAGGACGGCTATCGGGTCTATAAATGGTCACACGACCCGATTCACCGTTCCGCCGAAAACGCCTTTCACCGCTGGCTTGAGGACAATCATCCGGATATCTGGTCCCGGATCGGCGACACTTCCGGAGCTACGGCGGAGGCGGGCAATATTGCCAAGGGAGCAACGGCCGTCGATGTCCTGCCGGTGGAGGCTCACTACAGCCACTGGATTGCCGAGGAGGCCATCGCCTTCATCGGGGAACGTCGCGATGCTCCCTTCTATTTCATGGCAAATTTTTTCGACCCACATCATCCTTTCGGCGCGCCTGCGCCTTTCCGCGCGCTCTACGATGCGAAAAATCTTCCGGAACCCGTTGGCGGACCGGAAGAACTTGAAACCAAGCCGCTCGTGCAAAGCGAGTATCACCGGAAGTCCTATGGCGGACACGCGCCGGGCTTTGCCGAATATACACCAGAGGAACTGCGCGAGGCACGGGCCGGGTATTTCGCGATGGTTTCCATGATCGACGCGGAAGTCGGTCGCATTCTGGAGGCGTTGGAGGCGTCGGGCCAACGCGAAAATACGATCGTGATCTTCAGCTCCGATCACGGTGAGATGCTGGGTGATCACGGCATCATGCTGAAGGGGCCAATGCTTTATGACGCGCTGGTGCGCGTACCGCTGATCATGAGATGGCCTGGCCAGATCGCGCCCGGCCAGAGGCGCGAGGAAATCGTTCAACTGATCGATCTGACCGCGACATTGCTGGACGCGGCTGAAGCCGGTGACGCGCAGCAGGTGCAGGGCGAAAGCCTGTTGCCGATGCTGTGCGGCGGCGATGCGACGGATTGGCGCGACTGGGCGCTGGCGGAATATCGCGACAGCGGGCACAGCGCAACGCCCCCCGTTTTCACGACCATGCTGCGTGAAAAACACATGAAGCTGGTTGTTTGGCATGGAGCGCCAACAACACAGCGTCCGCGTGATGGCGAACTTTATGATTTGGGGCGTGATCCCACCGAACAAACAAATCTCTACAACGATCCCGCCTACAGGCTCGAGCGGGAGCGAATGAAGGACAGTCTGCTCGACGTTCTGGTCGCGACTGAATGGCCGCGTCCGGCGCGAACAGCGCAATGGTGACCTTGACGGTCGCATCTTTTAAAACTGGAGGAGTGTATCATGTTCAACAAGTTATCTGTTCTTACAGCAATGACGGCGGTAGTTCTGTTGCCGTTCGCCGCCCATGCCGAGCAGGTGGTGGTGGCTCATGCGGCCGGCATCAACGGTAACGCCGTGGAGGCAATACTCAAGGACTATTCGGCGGCGACGGGCGTCGATGCGGTCGGTATTACGATGTCGGACACGGACTATGGCGCCAAGATGCAGCTTGCCGCCAGGACAGGACGCTCCGATTTTGACCTTGCGCTCGGCGTGACCAGCGATATTTACAATCTGATCCAGCCGCAGGGCGTGTTCACGGCCATCGATACCTCCGGCTGGAACGCGGATGTTCTGGACGCGATGAAGGAGGCCGGGCTGATTGGAGAGGATTACGCCGTCTCGCAGGATACGGCAGCGCTTCTGGTCTATTCCCCGACCTTCGAGGACGATGCGCCGGCCTCTTGGAGCGATTTTTTCGATACCGCGAAATGGCCGGGCAACAGGGGCATGGCATCAGGCGGCATGGGCGTTCCCATCAATCTCGAATATGCGCTGATCGCATCAGGCGTTCAGCCGGATGAACTCTACCCGCTCGATCTTGAAAAGGCTTTTGCCGAACTGGACAGGGTGGCGGACAGCATCGTGTTGTGGGACAATGCGCCCAAGGGCATTCAGGATCTCGTCAATGGTGATACCGTGATGACATGGTCTTATGCCCCTGCGGCGCTGTCGGCGGTCAAGGCCGGTCAGGACATCAAGCTTGCAGCACCTCCCGGCACGGCGGTTGCCCGCCAGTACGCCGTGGTCATGGAGGGTGCCCCGAATGGCAACGAGGCCGCTCAGCAATTCCTGAAATGGTGGTTCGAACCGGAACAGCAGGTGAAATACACCGAACTGACCAATTACGGAATTGTCGTGCCGTCGCCGTTGATCACCGGGAATTTCACCGAGGAGCAGCAGGCCTATATGCCGTTCTCGGGCAATCACCCGGAAAACTACCGGACGATCAACTACGATTATTACAGTTCTGAGGGCGATTTGGGGCAGAGCAATCTCTCGCTCGTGCTTGATGGATGGAACAACTTCCGTGCTCGCTGACCAAGCCGGAATATCCGGCCGGCCCTTCGGGGCCGGCCGAAAAGGCGCGCTCCGGTCATGGTTGAGTGCCTGCCTGCACGCGCCGCTTCTGCTCGCATTTCCCGCGATTGTTTTCGTTGGCATCTTCGCCGTCTGGCCGATGGCGCAGTTTCTGTTCGACAGCCTGCGTGATGGTCAGTCGTTTTCGCTCATTCAGTTTCAGCGGTTGCTGGCCAGCTCGACCTTCTTCGTTGTTCTCGGCAAGACGCTGGTTACCGCCATCACGGTCACGCTTTGCTGCCTGGTGCTTGCCTACCCTATGGCCTATGCGCTGATGCGGGTTCCTGGCCGACTTAAGTCGGTGATGATCGGCCTCGTCGCTCTGCCCTATCTCACATCGGTGATCGTGCGCACCTACGCCTGGGCGGCGATCCTTGCCTTGCGTGGACCTGTCAACGAAATGTTGCTTGGACTTGGACTGATCTCGGAGCCGCTTCTGCTGGGCCACAGCGATTTCGGCACGATGATCGGCATGATCCACATTCTTCTGCCGATCGCGGTGCTGACATTGTGGTCGGGGATGGAGAAGATCGATGCGCACCAGCGCACAGCGGCCGCCAGCCTTGGGGCATCGCGGATCGAGGAATTCCTGACGGTCACGTTGCCGCAGTCGCTCCCTGGTCTCGGGTCGGCGGCTTCCCTTGTCTATATTCTCTCGCTCGGCGCCTATGTTATTCCGCAGACGCTCGGCGGAACGCGCGGTCTGCTGTTCGCGCAGATGCTGGTCGATCAGGCGACGACGCTTTTGAACTGGAACCTTGCCGCTGCGATGGCCGTGATCATGCTCGTCGCGGCCGCGGTTCCCGCCATGCTCCTCGCTCTTGCCGGCCGGGTGCGGTTGCGCGGACATGCCCATCACGCCATCGGCCCGGTGCAATCGTTGCTTTCGCAGAGCCTGTTTCCGATTTTTGAGCGCGTACCGGAACCGTTTTGGACATGGGCCTGGCGGATTTCGGCCGGGCTGGTCCTTGCCTTTCTGATCTTGCCGGAACTGGTGATCGTTGCGTTTTCCTTTGGACCGGAACAGGACATCAGCTTCCCTCCCGCCTATTTCACCCTGCAGGGATATATCCATACGCTCTCCGATCCGAGTTGGATGCAGCCGCTTCAGCGCAGCGTCGTCTATGCGGCGATCGACGCGCTGCTGGCCACGGCGCTTGGCGCGCTGGCAGCCTATGGCTTTGCGCGCAGCCGGCCGCGCTGGGGCCAGGCAGGGACTGCGCTCCTCGTTATTCCCATCGTGTTGCCGGAGATCGTGATCGCGATCAGCTATTTCATCTTTGCCAACCGTATCGGTCTGTCCGGTTCGGCGGCTGGCGTGATCCTTGGGCAGGGCGCCGCCGCGGTCGGACTGGTGGTTGTCATTCTCTCGGGTGTGGTTCGCCAGCTTGATGAGAATATCGAATACGCGGCGCTGATGTGCGGCGCTTCGCGCTTGCGAACCGTGCGAGAAATCGTGCTGCCGATGATTGCGCCCGGCTTGCTTGTCGGCTTTGTCTACGGCTTTCTCCATGCCTTCGACAATCTGGTTCTGCCGCTCTTCATTACAGGACAAAAACCGACCGTTACCGTGCGCATGTTTCTTTCTTTGCAAGAGGAACTGACATCCGCGCCGGCGGTCATCGCTTCGATTCTCATTGCAGTGCTGGTCATCGGATTGACGGTGGCCCTGGCTCTTGCGCGTCGCAACGGCGGCTTCGGTCTGCCGCTTTCGGCGGCCGACCTACGAAAGGACTGATCATGTCTGAGATCAATATATCGGTTGAAGCTGACCGTGGCGATCGCGGGCCGCAACCGGACTTCGTCAAGCTGGAACGCATCCGCAAACATTACGGGTCTGTTGTGGCGCTTGACGACGTGTCGCTCGACATTCGCGAGGGCGAATTCGTCACCTTGCTCGGCCCTTCCGGTTCCGGCAAGACGACCTGCCTTCGCGCCATAGCCGGCATGATGACGCCCGACGGTGGAAAGCTCTCGATCGCGGGACGGGACCTGTCGTCAGTGCCGATGAATCGACGCAATATCGGCATGGTGTTTCAGAACTACTCGCTTTTTCCGCATCTGACAGTGGCACAGAATGTTGGCTATCCCTTGCGTGTACGTCGGATCGGGCGGTCCGAGGCGCAGGCGCGTGTCGAGCGCGCGCTTTCCCTCGTCCGTCTTGATACGTATGGGGACCGCCGTCCTTCGGAATTGTCTGGCGGCCAGCAGCAACGCATAGCTTTGGCGCGTGCCGTTGTATTCGAGCCGGATGTGCTTCTCCTCGATGAGCCGCTTTCAGCTCTCGACCGGGTGCTGCGCGAGGAAATGCAGTTGGAGTTGCGGCGAATTCACCGCGAAATCGGAACCACGATGATCTGCGTCACCCATGACCGGACGGAGGCTTTGACGATGTCGGAACGCGTTGTTGTCATGCGCGACGGGCGGATCGTGCAGGATGCGCCGCCCGAGCAGATCTACCTTCAGCCTGAATCCCGCTTTGTTGCCGAATTCCTCGGCGAGGTGAATATCGTTGCGATGACCGCGAGCAATGACGGCAGGCATTTTCAGGACGAAGCGGGACGTTCGCTGGCGCTTGAGCCATCATCTCCCGCCGGAAGCAACGGCGCGGTCGATCTCGTGGTGCGTGTGGAGCATGTCGGACTGAAGCCGGCAGAAGAGGCGGTCGATGACGGACACCGGTGGCGCGGCGAAATCCGTGAGGCGTTGTTCCTCGGCGATGCCGTTCGCATGGTGGTCGACTGCCATCCCCATGTATTGGTTGCGCGCCTTCCGATCGAGCGTGCAATCGGTTTGAAGCCCGGCGATATCGTCGACATCGACCTGGCGATGCGCAGGCCCATGGTGTTTGCCCGATAGTGCTTGGTTTGCCTTTCGTCGGGACTACGAAGACGGATGGGCTCCGGTTTAGGCCCGTAAGAGTGCCTCTTGGCCGACAACATCCACTTAGCAGGCCGCTGAACAACTCCTAGTCAGCGGGCTGAGTTTGTGATTCGCTTTTGGCATTGCTTTGCGCGGGTGGCTTGACGCGCGGGCGATCGGATCACGGGGATGAGCTTTTCAGTTTTGTGCGACTTGAGGATCGCGTTCCGGCGGACCATCCGTTGCGGGCGATCAGGGCGCTGACGGATGAGGTTCTGGCGTCGCTCAGCGGACGTCTTGAAGGGCTCTATGCGCGCGTCGGTCGGCCTTCAACAAAGACGTCTCCTTCACCGATCATTGCAAGACCGATATGAGACGCAAGTGTGATATCGGCTTCGCCAACCGAACCGCGTTCCGGCACGACCGGGGTGATGCCCAGTTCGATAAACTGACGGTACATTTCCGCCACCGCCGGCTGCACGCCGGTTCGCCATGGACGCGGTGCGCGCGTAGCGAAGACAGGCTGAAGGCTCGAGACATAGCCAGCAAGTCCGCGTCCAGAAGCTTTTTTCCGTCCTCCATGGGGGAAATCGGACAGTCCTTGTTCCAGCCGACGCCAACGGTCAGGCCGTAGACGGCCTTGCCCTGCAACGCCGTCTACGTGACCAGATCGAGTCCCTGCTCGATACGCTCCGATGCAGGCCCGGTGATCGGGTCCGGGCCGCCTTGTCATGGCCGATCCCGGCGATGTCCTCGACCGGTATCCCCTCGGGTACCGCGTTGACGGCACAGAGGCTGCCAGCCGGCTCAGACGAAAAGCAGAACAAGGCCGGGAAACAGCAGGAAGAAAATGATGCGCAGGACGTCGGCCGCGATAAAGAACGAGGCTCCGCGATAGATATCGCGTAGTTTGAGGTCCTTTTGAATGCCGTTGAGCACGAACAGGTTGATGCCGACCGGCGGCGTGATCATGCCGATCTCGATGATCATCACATTCATGATCCCCCACCAGATCGGATCGTAATGAAGTTGCCCAACGATCAGCGGATAAATGAACGGCATCGTCAGGATCATCGCCGCCATCGCATCGAACACGCAGCCGAGGCCGATATAGAGCAGGACCACGATAATCAGCACCGCCTCGCGCGGCAGGCCCATGCCGCCAACCCAGGCGATCGCGGCCTCGGGCAGACCGGACAGGGTGAGAAAGCTCTTGTAGATTTCGGCGCCGATCAGAATGAGATAGATCATGGCGACGTTGGAGGCCGCTTTCTTCAGCGTATCGATGAAATTGCTGCGGGTCAGGCGCGCCCGCACGATGCAGGTCGCGAACACCAGGGCGACGCCGACGGCGGCGCCTTCGTTGACGGTGAAGATGCCGCTATAGATGCCGCCGAGCATGATGACGCCGACCAGCATGGTCAGCCTGGCCTGTCCCGTCGCCTTGGCGCGCTCGCGCCAGGTGGCAGGGGCCAGCGTTTCCGACGTGTCTCCATGAACGGCGATAAAGACGCGCACGGCGATGGCGTAAAACAGCACCGCGACAATGGCGGGTACGATTGCCGCGCGAAACAGCGACAGCACGCTTTGCTGAGTCAGGATAGCATAGACGACCATCACGACGGAGGGTGGGATCAGCGATCCAAGCGTTCCGCCGCCGGCGATGGATCCGGCGATGAGGGAATCGGAATAGCCGCGCCGCCGCATTTCCGGCAGGGCGATCTGGACCATGGTCGCGGTGGTTGCAACAGATGAACCGCAGATCGCTCCGAAGGCGGCGCTGCTGCCCACCGTCGTCAGCGCCAGGCCGCCGCGCAGGTGCCCGACCCAGGCATGGGCAAGCCGGTAGATCTCCGAGGACATTCCGGCAATGATCGAAAAGCCGCCCATAAGGATAAACAGGGGAATGATCAGGAGTTCCTGAGAGGAAAGCGACTGTACCGTCGCAACGCCGAAGATCGAAAAGACCGAAGTGTCGAAGGTCAGGAACAGGGTGAAGAGCGTGCCGACAATGGCCATCGACGCCGCTATCGGGACCCCCAAGAGAATGAAGGCCAGCAGCGTCACCAGTCCTGCCGCTCCGATCATGATGTCCGACATCATTCCGCTCCTTCCGCGGCATTTTCCAGAGGAGCTGGCTCGGATGCTGAGAGCGCGCGACCGCATTGCCCCGCCAGAACGACGAGCTGGATGAGCGCCGACATCCACAAGGCGAGGGAACCAAGCGCCCAGGCCGGCCAGCGCGGCAGGTTCAGGAGCCAGGTTGTTTCCCCCGAGTGCCAGATGTCGAGCGTATAGTCGCTGACCCACCACGCCATCAGCGCGAACATCGCCAGCAGGCACAGGTGTCCGCAGACATCCAGCGCTTCGCGCAGACGCCAAGGCAGAGAGTCGATCAGGAAGCGCACCGTGATCGCGCTGCGGCCCGCCGCCATCGCCGGAAAACAGAAGGCGATGGCGACGATCCCGAGCGGGGCGTAGAGATCGGACAAGCCGTCAACGCCCGAATTCATCACAAAATTGTCGAAGCCGGGAAAAAGATCACGCAGGCCATAGACAATGTCCGACCGCAGCGCGATATCGAACAGGGTCAGGCCGGTGACCGCCAGCAAGGCGCTTAGACCCACCACTGCGAGAATGTTGGACAGTCTAGCCATAGCGGGTTCCTCTTCCCGGCGCGACGACTACTCGCCCAGATTTGCCTTCGCGGCTTCCAGCGTATCGGCATTGGCCGGGTCGGCGGCAACCCAGCCATCGACAACCTGTTGCAGCACCTTGTCTGCGCGTTCCATATCGGCGTCGCTGAAGGCGACGAAATGGTGATCGCCCGATGCTTCCAGCCGCGCCGTCACCTCATCGGTCTGCTTGTCCATATTGGCGCCCAGCACTTCGGTGAACCACTCGCCGCGCAGTGCATCGATCGCCTCGCGCGATTTCGGCGACAGGCTGTCATAGCGATCGCGCGACATTGCCCACAACACCGTGAACGAGCCCAGCGGAAGATTGGTGACATGGTAATGGACGAGGTCGCCGACGCCGAAATTGTAGAGATTGCCGGTATCGGCCAGCGCGCCGTCAATCAGGCCGCGGCTGATGTTTTCCGCAAGCCCCGTGGCCGGAATGTTCGAGACCGGGACCGCGCCCAGCCGCGAGACGATCTGCGCCTGCATCTGGCCTGAAACCCTGAGCTTCTTGCCGCGAAGGTCGCGCAGGCTGCCGATTTCCTCGCTGGTGTGGATGAAATAGGGGCCGGCCTGCAACACGCCGAGCACGACGAGATCGTCCAGTCCGGTGATCTTGCCTTCTTCGATCAGCGCCAGCGTCGCAAGCGAACCGTCGGAATTGGAGCGCGCGAGATTGGGTAGCTCGAAGACATCCATGCCTTCGATGCGGCCGGGCGTGTAGGGGATCGGTATTTCGGCGCTGTCGGCAATGCCGCCCTGCACGATCTTGAGTGAACCTCGCCGCCCGAGACCAGAGATCCGCCGGCGTACAGCCTGATCTGCAAGGCACCCTCCGAAAGCTCCTCGGCCCGCTCGATGCAAGCCGGAACCGATACGGCGTTGTTGACGGTCGAGGCTGGCAGGAAGGACGAGAATTTGAGTTCATCGGTCGCGTCCTGCGCCATGGCGGCAGAGGCCAGCGCGACCGACAGCAATGCGCCTGCGAGAATGTTCTTCAGTTTCATGGTCATTTCCCTCTTTGATTGGTATTTTTCGGTTGTGCATGCGTCTCCCGTCACTCCGAAGGATCAGACGGGAATGTGGTTGATCTTTTTGCGCGATACCTCGTCCAGCGCGTCCGGGTAGCCGGCATCGGCATAGCGGATGACGCCAAGACCGGTATCATTATCGAGTGCGATTTCGAGACGGCGGTCGGCCGCCTCGGTGCCATCGGCGACGATCGTGACGCCGGCCGAAGTCATGTAGCCGGCATAGCCGCCGCCGCCCGAATGAACGGTGACCAGATCGGCGCGGGACGCGCATAACAGCATCGCATCCAGAAGCGGCCAGTCGGCGATCGCATCGGAGCCGTCGCGCATATTCTCGGTCATGATGTTGGGATGCGCCATTCCTGCGGAATCAAGGTGATCGCGGGAAAACGCGACCGGCCCCTGCAGCGCGCCGGTCGCGACCATCTGGTTGACCGCGCGCGCCAGCGCGCTGCGTTCTCCATGGCCAAGCCAGGCGATGCGGGCGGGCAGTCCTTCAAAGGGAACATTTTCGCGCGCAAGCCGGATCCAGTTTGTAACGATCCTGTTATCAGGAAACATTTCGAGCACAAGATCGTCGATCTTGCCGATGTCGGAAGCCTCGCCCGACAGCGCCATCCAGCGGAACGGCCCGATCGCGCGGCAAAACAGCGGCCGCAGATAGGCTTCGGTGAAAACCGGAATGTCGAAGGCATTCTCGACGCCGCCGATCTGAGCCTGTGTGCGGATCAGATTGCCATTGTCGAACACTTCCGCGCCGCTCTTCTGAAAATCCAGCATGGCCCGAACATGCCGCGCGATCGAGGCCCTTCCGGCCGCGATCAGTTCGTCCGGGTTCTGCGCGCGCAGACGACGTACGCGGTCGAGATCGTACCCCTCGGGAATATAGCCATAAACCAGATCGTGCGCCGAGGTCTGATCAGTCACGATATCGGGGCTAACACCGCGCCGGGCGATTTCTGGGTAAACCTCCGCGGCATTGCCGACGAGCCCGACCGAGACCGCCTGGCCTTCGGAGCAAGCCTTTTCGATCCGCGCGAGTGCCGCGTCTAGATCCGGCGCGATTTCATCGAGATAGCCGATTTCCCTGCGCGCTACCGCACGGGCGGGATCGACCTCGACGCAGAGGATTGCCGCGCCCGCCATCCGCCCGGCGAGCGGCTGAGCGCCGCCCATGCCGCCGAGACCGGCGGTCAGGATGAAACGCCCGGCAAGGCTGCCGGCAAAACGGCGCTCGGCGATCCGCATGAAGATTTCATAGGTCCCCTGAATGACGCCCTGCGAGCCGATATACTGCCATGCCCCGGCAGTGAGGCCGCCCCAGCAGATCAGCCCCTTGCGTTCCATTTCGTAGAAGTTTTCGGCTCTGGCCCATTGCCCGACGATATTGCAGTTCGCCATGATGACGATCGGCGCCTCGGGACTGGTTTTCATCAGACCGACGGGTTTGCCCGACTGGATGATCAGGGTCTGATCGTCATCCATATTGATCAGCGCCTGACGGATCGCATCATGGGCGGCCTTGTTGCGCGCGGCCTTGCCCAGAGCGGCGTAGACCACCAGATTTTCCGGGTCCTCGCCGACGGCCAGGACATTTTCCATCAGCCGCAACAGCGCCTCCTGCCGCCAGCCTTTGGCGCGAAGCGTCGGGCCGGAGGGGATCGGAAAGGCCGGATGGCGGGGATTGTCCTTCGGCATGTCAGCCCTCCAATGCGTAAGAGGTCAGGTCGATGCCCATGACCTTTTCCGGGTGGATATAGACGGCGGGATCGAGAACCCCGGTGCTGATCGGCAATAGTGCCTTCGGCACATGCAGGACATGGATCTTCATGCCCACCTTCAACTCGCCGACCGACAGCGGTTCGGCCTCGGGAGAAAGCGTGGTGATGACGTCGGGGAAGGTGGCAATGCGGCGTCCGTCGGCTGCGTCGACGGCCATATATTCATTCATCACATGCAAGGTGACGGCGCGATCGCCGTTGCCGATCGTCACAGTGCCGACATCGAAGGCCTCACTCGTATAAGTCACCTGTTTTGCCGTGATCTCGCCTTCGACGATATAGATCCCGCGGGTGGTACGAGCGATGGCATCGAGCATCGCGTAGGGGCCTTTGGGCTCGGCCGCCAGAATGGCCTCGCCCAGTTCCAGCGCCTTCGAAATTCCGCCAAGGGCTGCATTTCCGGCAACGTAGGACGCATGCACCGGGTTGCGCGCCGAAGCGATAAAGCCGCCGGACATATCCGAGGCGGTGCGCAGCACCGGCGAAACGCGGCCCGTGGCGCCTCGGGTGACAAGCTCGATATAGCGGTTTTGCGCGCGATTGCCGCCAACGGCGGTCTGGATCGTTTGTTCCGGCCGTCCGGCCATGCCGATGGCGCCCATATCGCCTGTCGGATGGGCGCGCATGTCGCCGACCGCATCGAGCACCTTGCAGCCCAGAATGGCGGAGGGAAGCCAGGCGTTGAGGGTCGAGGACTTGCCGTTCTGCCCGATCATCAGCGCCGCGACGCGCGCGCCGAGCGCTTCCTGAAGGAGCTGCACCGCCTTCACATAATCGACGCCGCGCATCTCCCACGGCGTGGTCGAAGCGGGCGCGCCGATGGCGGCGGCGGTGGCGACCCAGTCATCATCATCAAGTTCCTCGACCGAGACCAGTTCCGGCGCGCCGGCATTGACAGCCGCGCGGCCGAGCATCCGGCCGTGATGCACCCAGCCTCCGCCGCCCGCTGCATAGACCGCGCCGCCGCGCACGGCGGGTTCCACATCCTTTTCGGTGAGAACGCGTGCCATCTGCTATCCTTCCTTGTTCGCGTCGATCGAGATTACGGTATCCGCCAGAACCTCGGCGGCAAGAGACAGATCAGCCGCATCGGCCCATTCTTCCGGGCAATGCGAACGCCCGCCAGCACAGGGCACGAACACCATTGCGGCAGGGCAAAGACGCGCCATGAACGCCGCATCGTGGCCGGCGCCGGAAACCATGCGCCGGTGGCCGATATCCAGCGCCGAGGCCGATTGGGACAAGGCATCCACAAGTGCGTCGTCAAGGCGTACCGGGTCGTTGGCGGAAATCTTGCGGGTCTCGACCACAATGCCGTTTTGATGTTCATCCTGCTCGCGGTCTGTGATCCAGCGCAGGAAGGTATCCATATCGGCCTCGGTCTCGGCGCGAATGTCGATCAGCATGCGGACATGGCCGGGAACGACATTGGCGGCATTCGGCTTCATCTCGAATTCGCCCACCGTCGCGGTAAAATGCCGCCCCGCCGCCGTCATTTCCACAGCCTTCGCGCGAATTGAAAGCACCAGTTTGGCGGCGGCGGCCAGAGCGTCGACGCGGCCGTCCATCGGGGTCGTGCCGGCGTGGTCGGGTTGCCCCGTAACGCTGACCTCCACCCGGGTTATGCCGACGATCGTGGTCACCATGCCGAGGCTCAGGCCCTCGCGCTCCAGAACCGGCCCCTGTTCTATATGCATTTCCAGAAAGGCTCTGAGATCATGGCGAAGCGGAACTGTAAGAGCCTCCGCATCGCCGCCAACATCGCCGATGGCCCGGCGAAGATCGCGGCCGGCGCTCTGCCGCTCAAGCCATGCGGGCGGCAGAACCCCGGCCATGGCCCGCGAGCCGATGCAGGAAACGCCGAAAATCGACACTTTCTCGGCGAGAAAATCGGCAATGGCGAGGTTGTGGCGCAGTGTCACGCCCCGGTCTGCCAGAACGCGGGCCACCTCAAGCGCCACGACGACCCCGGCGACGCCATCGAAGCGTCCGCCGTCGGGAACGGTATCGGAATGAGACCCCAGCATGATCGTGCCGGAATCGGGCTCGCTCCCTTGGCGAAGACCGACCAGATTGGCGCCGGCGTCGAGCGAAACAGTGAGACCCGCCGCCCTGAAGCGATCCGACAGGAAGCGCCGGCCCTCGTCGAAAAGGGGCGAGAAGGCGCGCCGCGTCCAGGGCCTTTCGGGATCGGTGATCGCGGAAAGCGCCGTCAGGTCAGCGGCTATCCGGTCCTGCGAGGCATGAAGATTGCGTTTCATGCGTGCAGCTCCCGGCGCAGGCCCAGCGTTTCGGGCGGGCGGACAAAGCCGCCACTGCCCGGCGCGGCCAGAACCTTGTTGCCATCGAACGCCATCCTGCCACCATGCCAGACGGCGGCCACGGTCCAGGGCAAGGCCATGCCGTCATAGGGAGACCAGTCGGCAACCGAATG
The DNA here is from genome assembly GCF_013459645.1 of Martelella sp. NC20. Lineage (NCBI taxonomy): Bacteria > Pseudomonadati > Pseudomonadota > Alphaproteobacteria > Hyphomicrobiales > Aurantimonadaceae > Martelella > Martelella soudanensis. Next base: position 198,071 of record NZ_CP054861.1, on the reverse strand, counting down.
CGCACTGGCGGCGGCCTCGTAGACGGCGGGCCGGTCGACAAGCACGGTCAGGTCGGCGTCGCGGCCAACCTCGATGCCGCCCTTGCGATGATCGAGCCGGAAGTGACGCGCCGGGTTTTCCGCCATCAGGCGTGCAGCCCAGAACAGCGGCACGCCGCGTTCCATCGCGCCCTTGACGAACAGTGGAACCATCACCTCAAGCCCGGGAACCCCGGAGGCGCATTTGAGCATGGCTGGATCGGTCTTGCGCTCGCGCGCCCAGCTCACATGGTCGGTCGAGACCATGGAAACGCGGCCCTCGGCGACATGACGCCAGATCGCCTCAACCTCGCGCCGCGGTCGCACCGGCGGGTTGATCTTGGCCATGCCGCCCAGACGCGCCACGTCATTTTCCTCGTTCAGCGTCAGGTAGTGGATGCAGCATTCGGCGGTCGCGTAAAAGCCCTGACGGCGGTAACTTTCGGCAATTTCGTAGCCGCGCGCGACCGAGCAATGCACAACATGGGCCGGGCAGCCTGTCTCCGCGCCGGTTTCGTAGATCTGCAGCATTGCCAGGGTTTCGGCGAGTTGAGGGCGGGAGAGGCCGTGAGCACGCCAGTCGGTGATGCCCGCCGCCTCGACCTCGGCGATCGCGGCGCGCACATAATCGTCGTCCTCGTTATGAACGCCGGCGGCAAGGCCGGTGCGCGCAACGGCTTCAAAGCAATTGCGAAGCAGCGCCGGCGGGATGCGCGGAAACCGTTCGGGGTCGGTGCCGAAGGTCGAAAACTTGAAGCCGCAAACGCCGCTTGCCGCCTGTTCGGCAATCCGCGCCGCGCCATCTGCGGGACGGATGGTGCCGTAGAGCGCAACGCTGACCCGCGCTTCGCGATCGGCGAGCGCTGCCTTGCGCGCCACCGCTTCGGCGGAGCAAATCAGATCGCCCTCGTCATAGGGCATGTCGACGATTGTGGTCACCCCGCCTGCGGCCGCCGCACGCGTCGAGGCCGCAAACCCCTCGGTTCCGCGCTGCGACAGAGAATGGACCTGGGCATCCACCGCGCCGGGCAGGATAAGCCCATTGCCGAAATCATGTCTCTCGGCGGCCGCGGGCGGTTTTCCCTGACCGATCATCACGATCTTTCCTGCCGCCACCGCGATGAAACCATCGGGGATCTCGCGATCCGCGAGAATGATCCGTCCCGTCAGAACCAGTTCGAAGCCAGCCAATGCATTCCCTCCGTGTCTAAAATGACTATGCGGCGGATTCTGGAACATGCTATATCCCAAAAACCGGATGCCATATGTCGTATTGCCCTGCCCATCGCGTTTGCATGGAGAGTGGAGGTGAAAATCTCGACCATTTTCGTTGCGGATCAGGCCATAGTGAGAGGCGGCGTTTTGCGGGCCGCACGCAGCCTGGACATGCCCGCCTCGACAGTCTCCGACGCGATCAAGCGTCTGGAAAAGACGCTTTCGGTGCAGCTTTTCCAGCAGGGTGCGCAAGGGTTGACCCTGACGGCGGAAGGCACCAGTATTCGGCCGCTCCTCCATGAAGCCGCTTACGCCATCCGGGCAATCTATGCGCAATGTCAGGATGCTTCGGAACGCACGATCATCGAAAGTCCGATTTCGCTTGCCGCCCTGTTTCGCTTTTCCGATGTCATGGAAACAGGATCGATCAGAAAGTCCGCGCGGCGGCTGCAGATCGGTCAACCGCAACTGACGCGCATGATCTCGGCCACCGAAAAGAGCCTCGGCGGCGCTCTGTTCATGCGCGGCCGCGACGGCTCAACGCCCTCGCGGTTGGCGCTCAGGATATCGCCGCATGTCGAAAAGCTCAGGGATATATGGACGCGGCTTTCCACGGCATCGGAAAGCCGTTTCCGCCGTCACCTGAAGTTCTGGTCGCTTGGCGGCGTCCCGCCGGCGACGCCGGACAGCCCGTCAGCAAGGATACTGGGGCATATCATTGCCAATTGGAGCAGTCGTTTCGGCTCACAGATCTATCTCCAGCCGGGACTTGTGAATGCCTTGTTCGAGGGTCTTGAACTGCAGCGCTATGACGCGATCCTGGTGGATTCGCCAGCGACATCGCCGCGCCTGAAGAGCCGCGACATTCACCGCAGCAGCCTCAGTTTCTTCGTACGCCGCACGGGAGCGGAGATCAGTGACTGGCATGATGAACAGAGCCTGATCCGGGAAACGCTGCTGAACGGCCATCTGGTGTTGCCTTCGCGCGCAGCCGGTCTGCGACAGGTGGCCGAGGAGGTTCTTGAACACATTCTGGGAAGCAACTGGCTGTCGCAGATCCGCTTTACCGAAGTCGACAGTATACCGGTTTCGGTCGATCTCGTCGCAAACCATGGCTATTGCTCGATACTGCCCGCCAATCTGAGGATCTCGAATGACGATGTCATAGCCTATCCGCTTGCCGACCGGTTCAACCTCGTGCTCCGCCTCGTGTGGGCAGATAATCTCCGCGGGCAACAGATGGCCGACCACCTTCAGGATATTCTGGGCTCCTGGAGCTACGGGGAGGAGTAGTTATCGAACATGCATGCGCCAGCCGCCGATGTGGATCTTGTTTCGCAGCGTTCTTCAGCAGGCTTTTATTGCCCTCGCAGAAATTGCCTTTGCCAGTGTCGGAGCATCATTGCGCAAAGCTGAGCCGGGCTACCATGGCTGAGGAATGTCTTGCCGCTGTTGTGTGTGATCAATTGACTATGGGACTGAAAAGCCCGGCGCCTGTCAGCAACGTCTTCGGCCAAAAAAAATGGTTTCCACCTCCGGCGGACCCTCCGTCTTTTCCTGTCCTGCTCCGCCCTCCGCTCCGTTGCGGCCCCGACGGGTGCGGCCAGTTTTCTCCGGTCCTTCTAGATGCCGTATGGGCCTGCGCTCCTCTGGTGGCCATGAAGGTGGCTGTCCCCCAGAGTGATGATGTTGAAACGGGGTCCGATGGTTTCGGCCCCAGGCATCAAGCGAGGAACAGCCATGGACTATTATGCAGGAATCGATGTGTCGCTGGAACAGAGCAGTATTTGCGTGGTGGATGCGTCGGGCAAGATCGTACGCGAAACGAAAGTGGCGAGTAAACCGGCAGCGTTGTCGCGGTATCTTGCCGAGTTTGAGCTTCGGATCGTCAGGATCGGTCTCGAAGCGGGGCCATTGTCTCAATGGTTGCGCGAAGGTTTGGTTGCCGCAGGTTTTGATGTGGTGCTGCTGGAAACGCGGCATGTGAGGGCGGCGTTGTCAGCGATGACCGTGAAGACGGACCGCAAGGATGCCCGTGGGATCGCGCAATTGCTGCGCATGGGCTGGTTTCGCCCGGTTCATGCAAAATCCGCGGACGCTCGGGCCGTGCGGGCATTGCTGGTTGGCCGCAAACTGTTGCAGGCCAAGCTGCGCGATGTCGAACTCAGTATCCGCGGCATTTTGCGTGGTTACGGGCTCAAGGTCGGAGAGGTAAGTCACGGCCGTTTTGATGCCCGCATTCGCGACCTCATCGAAGGCCATGACATGCTGACGACGGTGATCGGTGCGATGCTGAAGGCGCGGGCCGCCCCGTGGGACGAATTCACTCGGCTGCATCGTGAGATGCTGAAGATCGCCCGGGCCGATCCTGTCTGCCATCGGTTGATGAGCGTGCCCGGCGTGGGCGCTCTGGTGGCGCTGACCTATCGCTCGGCGGTCGATGATCCGGAACGGTTTTCCAAGTCCCGAACTGTCGGCGCTTATTTCGGGCTGACGCCTGGAAAATACCAGTCCGGCGAGACCGACAGAGACGGCGGCATCACCAGGGTCGGTGACGCCATGGCGCGCACCGCGCTTTATGAAGCCGCACATATCATGCTGACGCGCGCCTCGAGGTTTTCCGCCCTGAAAGGCTGGGCGATGGGTGTCGCGAAACGGCGGGGCATGAAACGGGCGAAAGTGGCGCTGGCTCGCAAGCTGGCCACGGGCGATCAAGTTGACGAAGAGACTTGCCTGCGTTCATTTGACCGAAGACGCGAGGCCGTTCAAAGCGTCGCGCGAGAAGCCTATTTCCACAAAGAGAGAACCATGTACCTGCTCACGGCAGAGGATTTCCGCTGAAATAACTGATTGTGTCCCGGAGAAGAGCGAAGTGATAAGCTGCGTTATCCCGCAGTTTGTTTGTGCAACGAGAAAGCGGGCCAGGCCCGGCGCCACATCTGTGGGAACCAGGCAGTGAGGAACTTGATATGCTGCTCTCGAAAACGGGCTATTTCGCTGATTTCGTCGCCTATCCAGTGCTGATCGCGGCATTTGGCGTGGCCGGCGTCATGCATGCGGGTGGCGACGGAATAATCGCCGCCATCGCGACATTTCTGGGTGGCCTGGCGCTCTGGACGCTGCTCGAATATCTTCTGCATCGCTTCGTGTTGCATCATCTGCCCTGGATCAGGGATATGCATGAACGTCATCACAGGGAGGTCCTAGCACTGGTCGGAACGCCAACCTGGCTCAGTGTCGCACTGTTCCTCGCCCTGGTATTCTTGCCCCTCTTTTGGCTGACCGGTTTTGCGATGGCGAGTATCGCCACGTCGGGGCTGATGTCCGGATATCTCTGGTATGTGAGCGTGCATCACCTGGTACACCACCGGCATCCGGCGCATTCCGGCTATCTCTACAAGCTCAAGCGCAACCATGCGATGCATCATGCGAACGAAGCTTGCAATTTCGGCGTGACCTCGCGTTTCTGGGATGATGTTTTCCGCACCTCCCGCCCCGCGAGATAGGGTTGGCGCGGAGAGCGGATCGCAAGTCTCGAAACTGCCATGCAATGTTGCGTAGAGGCGCATGCCGATGAGGATCGACGACCGGATGTCCGTTGGCTGTGCTGTTCACAGGTCGTCATCGGGGCAATGTCGGTGGCGCGGGCGTTGCCGCAGACCGGAGCGAGCGTCAGGGCGGCCATCCTCGATACCGGCGACCCGGAGCATCGTGCCGAATTGACGGCATCGGAACGCAATACAGCCACAATAGCGTTATATCGTACACATAATACAACCCCTTCCCGTCATGCTGACGGCGGGTGTACCTCTTCTTTCAACCCCTGACGTTCAATGGCCGCAGTCGAGCCCTTGCTCCTGCGTGTAGGCCTCATGACAACCATTCCGAAGACACCGCCGGCATCGGCACGATCTGCCAGTCGACCGCTGCCGCCCAAGCCCGAGAGGCAACAGGTCCTCAGTCGCGATGAGTTGCGCAGGATTGTCGCCGATCAGATCGACTAGCGCATCATGCTGTCCGAATGGACGCACGGCGCTTGTCTTATGACACATTTTCACCAATCAGGAGCGACCCACGGGGTCGGCATAACATGGAAAAACAAAATACCAGGCAACGGACCGACCGGAATACCGGGACATCGCGAAAGGGCCTGATGGAAAAATACCGCCAGCACCTCGCCTTCGCTGCCCTCAAGATTTCCGCGGGCGACCGCGTCGGCGCGGAAAACGACTACCAGCACGCCGAGCATTTCTATCGCAGCGCCGCGGAATACACGGAGCCTGACCGGAACTGATCCGGACGAACGACCGTCGCCCCGGTTTGTTTCCGCGCGAAACCGCTGGCAAGCATCCAGAGAGCGATGAAGGATGAGGCGCGCAGAGCGACATGACCAAACTCAGTATCAGGCACCGAACCACCTACAGCTATCGCTATCCGGTTCTTCTTGCTCCCCACAGGCTGACGATCCGCCCGCGCGAGAGCCATGACCTCCTGCTCGTCAGCCACGACATCGATGTCTCTCCGGGGGCCACGCTGAACTGGTCGACGGATGTTTTCGGAAATTCGATCGCGACCGCCAGCTTCGCCGAGCCGACGGCAAGTCTTGCCATCGACAGCGCCGCGGTCGTCGACCTCAGGGCCGCCAACTGGCCGATCTTCAACATCGCCGTTTCCGCGATCAACTATCCGTTCTTCTACGAACAGAACGAGTGGAAAGACCTCGGTGCGCTTCGCGATCAGCAATATCCCGATCCGGCCAAAACGCTCGATCGCTGGGTCCGCGGCTTCGTCGGCGGCGACACGCTGTCCCTGCTGAAGGACATCAGCGCGGGCATTGCGAACCGGCATATGTATCTGAGCCGGGAGGCGGAGGGCACGCAGGCGCCGGTCGAGACACTGACCAAGGGGTCCGGCACCTGCCGCGATTTCGCGGTGCTGTTCGCCGAGGCCGCCCGCCTGCTGGGATTTGGCGCACGGATCGTGTCGGGCTATCTCTACAATCCCGCCCGGATGCTGACGGGGTCGCGCGACAGCGGAACAACCCATGCATGGGTGGATGTGTTTCTTCCCGGCGCCGGGTGGATCACCTTCGACCCGACCAACCGCAGCATGGGCAGCGCCAACCTCATCCCCGTGGCAGTCGCCCGCGATATCGCCCAGACCACGCCGATTTCCGGCGGCTTCACCGGCGCTTCGGACGCCTTCCTGGCGATGAATGTCGCGGTCGACGTCATGGAACTCTGAAAAGCAGCGCCCGCTCGGTCACCCGGCTTGCGCCAGGCCATCACGCCGCGCCTGCCGGAACGAGACGAGGCGGTGCGTTGCATCGTCCCACAGGACGAGGTTCACGCAGCGCAGGCTCTCGAGCAGGGTGATGCGGCCGATGCCGCGCAATTCCGGATAGTCCCGCAGGACCTCCGGCAGCCGGTAGAACGGCACTTTCGCGGCGAGGTGGTGGACGTGGTGGATGCCGATATTGCCGGTGATCCAGCGCAGGGGTAGCGGCAGGTCATAATGCGAGCTGCCGTGAAGCGCGGCGCTCTGGAAATTCCAGTCCTTCGCCTCAGTCCACTGCGTTTCCTCGAACTGATGCTGGATGTAGAACAGCCAGACCCCGGCGGTGGCCGCCATCAGGGTGATCGGCAGTTGCACCATCAGGAAGGATGCCGGGCCCATAAGCCACATCAGCAGGGCGACCGGAAGGGCCGCGCCGATGCTGGTCGCGACGGTGGATGTCCACGGTTCCATTCCGGCGCGCATCAGGCCGAGGGGCAGCCGGTACTGGCAGATGAACAGCCAGGCCGGGCCGAGACCGAACATCACGGCCGGATGCCGGTAGAGCCGGTAGCGCAGCCGCCCGAACCGCGACAGCGCGCGATATTCCCGCACGGTCAGCGTATCGACATCGCCGATGCCGCGCTTGTCGAGATTGCCGGTCGTGGCGTGGTGGACCGCATGGGTCCGGCGCCAGTAATCGTAAGGGGTGAGCGTGAACACGCCGATGACGCGGCCGATCCAGTCATCGAGACCGCGCCGGGCGAACAGCGCGCCATGGCCGCAATCATGCTGCAGGATGAAAAGCCGGACGAGAAAGCCAGCCGCCGGAATGGTCAGCAACAGCCCCCACCAGATACCGTTCACCACGGCAAGGCCCGTCAACACCCAGAGCGCGACGAATGGCAGCGCCGTGATCGCGATCTCGACCGTGCTGCGCAGCGTGCTCGGACGCCGGTATGGCGCAAGTGCTGCCGTCCATGAACGATCGTTGCGTTCGATTGCGGCGGCGTTCTCGATGCTGCGTTCCATGGGTTTTCCAGTTTCGATTGGGCGCTTGCAAGCGCGCGGGACCATCTGGTCCTGCATGCCGGAGGTGTCGCAACCAGGCGTGCGCGCGGCGCTGAATGCAAGACGGGCCGGACGCAATGCCCGACCTGCCTGTCCGTCTCGATGTTTCGTGCCAGTACATCCGTGGTCACGAAGCAAGGACGATGCTTATGCCGCCTTGAGGTTCTCGGCGGCGCTTCTGCCCGACCGGTCGTCGGTGACGACGTCAAAGGTCAGCTTCTGGCCTTCGGCGATGCTGCCCATTCCGGCGCGTTCGACGGCGGAGATATGAACGAAGACATCCGAACCGCCGCCCTCTGCCTCGATAAAACCGAAACCCTTGGTGGAATTGAAAAATTTCACTGTACCAGTGCTCATGACGATTTCCTTTCAATCAATCAGAGAGAATTGTCCGACGCGCATGAAGGTTGCGACCGGACGATAAAGTCGATGTTGATGGAAATTCATCGGAGCGCGAGGCGCAAAAATAAAGTTCAGCAAACAAGATCGATGGCATTTATATGTGCCTCTTGCGTTGCCAAAACAAGAAATATCAAAATAATATTTATATATATTTTAAATATTTTCCGAAATTTATTTTAATATAACCCTATTAATTCACGAATTCATGCATATATATGGTTTGTCGGCCAAATACGACCAATCATAAAATTGCCTTTAGTAAATGCCATTCTACGTTCGCGTCATGACTTGACGCGATGGTGGCGTTCCACGCCCGAAAGAGCGGCATTTTCCGAATGCATGGCGAGACTTCGGCACGTACTCAAACGATCCAAAATCGGAAGGAATCGGCATCATGGCAGCAGAAACCAACGGCAATCCGTCCATCGGCCAGCGATGGGCAGCCTATCATCCGGCGAAATCGACGCTCGTCTGGGCGTGCGTCCTGACCGCCGCGGTCACGATGATCGTCGGCTTCACCTGGGGCGGCTGGGTTACGGGCGGCACCTCGCGGAACCTCGCGGCGGAAGCCGGTGATCTCTCCCGCTCCGAACTGGCGACCGTCATCTGCGTGGACCGGTTCAGGGCGGCGCCGGATTCGGCACAGCAGATGACCGACCTGAAGGCGATGACCAGTTCCTACAACCAGCGGCAGTTCATAGAAGCCGGCGGCTGGGCGACGATGCCGGGCCAGACCACCGCCAACCGCTCCGCCGCCTCGGCCTGCGCCAGTGCGCTCGTGAGCTGATCGAACCTTCGGTCTCGCACAGCGAGACCGGGGTTGATCTCATTGCCGCAAACACTGTCCGGGCTGCACGACGTTGTCGGGCCAGAGCCAAGCATAACCCTTTCCGAATGGAGGTCTCCATGGCCAAAGGCCAGAAGCGCAGCAGTCGCGAAATCAGAAAGCCTAAAAAAGAAAAAGCCGCTGCAGCCCCTGCAGCGCCGCTTCTCGGCTCGCAGGTACGCGAAGCCGGAAACAGCAACAAGGTCCGCGGCAAGCCGAAGGGCTGAACCGCCCCTTTTCAAGGATATACCCGACCATGGCACTCGATTTCCCCAATCAAAGCCGCAGCTACGACAAAGCCGGTCATCGCGTCCGTTTCACCGGCCATGACGGTATGTTCGAGGTGATGTTCTTCGTCAGGGCCGATGCGCTCAAATATCCCGAAGATGGCGAAGCGAACTACCTCGCCGCCTTCGACGCGGCGCGATCCAGGATCTACACCGCGGCCCGCAAACTATACGCCAGAGGCCGCAAGGCCATGTATGTGATGACGGCGGCCGATTTCGCCTGACCGGCAAGGGCAACGGAACGTCCGGCAGCGCGTTCAGCCGCTTGCCTGGAGCATCGAGCGACGAGTTGGCATCGCCCGATGCTCTGGTTTCTTTGTTTTGACGCGTCGGGTTGACGAAAAACCGGATTCCAGTTTTTCGCCCGACGCTCTATCGAAGCTGTCGCGAAGGGCAAATCCGGCGCGTTTGTCCTGCTTCAACGTCTGAAACAACATGCGGCGACATCGCATCACTCCGTGAAGTCTGAGCTGTCAGGACCAGATGACAAGCCGGATTTCAGGCCGGATTTCAGGGATGGCGCGTTGGCGACGAAACAGAAGCTCGCCGCGTAAACGTCGTTCACGCCCGGCAGAAAAGGCACGTCTTGAAAATAAACCTCAAATTCCCGGGCGCCCGCTTTGCATCCCCGCTCTGGAACGACCGTGCACCCGTCAGACAGGAGCTTTTCAGCACCGAACGGCTGGAACAGCACGCCATCAGCCTTGCGGCAGCCCAGCCGGTGTCAGGCAAGGCGCCCGCCGTCATGTCCCTGCACAAAAGGCTCAGTCGCAATGCCGCTGTCCTTCTGTCCGCATACCGGGCGAGCATCGCCGAACTGAGAAACGGGCGGGAAGTGGTGCCGGCGGCCGAATGGCTTCTCGATAACTATCATCTGGTCGAAGAGCAGATTCAGGAAATCAGAAATGACCTGCCGCCCGGCTATTATCGCCAGTTGCCGAAACTGGCCGATGGCCCGTTCGCCGGCTATCCAAGGGTTCTGGAACTGGCCTGGGCCTTTGTCGCGCATACCGACAGCCTGTTCGACCGCGACAAGCTGAAACGATTTCTGACAGCCTATCAGCAGGTTCAGCCGCTGACCATCGGCGAATTATGGGCGGTGGCGATAACGTTGCGGTTTGTCCTCGTCGAGAATCTGCGGCGGCTGGCTGACCAGATCACCGCAGGCGACGCGGCGCGCGCCGAAGCGTCAGCGCTGAGCGCGAGGCTTCTTGATCCGGAGGCAAAAGAGTCTGCCTTCGCTGTCAGCACTGCCGTGCACTCAAAGGCTCCCCTACCCGAACGTTTCGCCGCGCATCTGGCCAAGCAACTGCGAAATCGTGACCCCTCGACCACACCGGCACTGGCGTGGCTGGAGGAAAAGCTGGCGCAGCAAGGATCGTCGATCGAGGAAGCCGTCCAGCACTCCCAGCAAAGACAGGGCGCATCAAATGTCACAGTGCGCAACATCATTACGAGCATAAGGCTGATCTCCGACATCGACTGGACGGAAATGTTCGAAAGCGTCAGTCTGGTCGATGCGCGGATGCGCCAGGCCAGCTCTTTCGAGGACATGGATTTTCCGACCCGGGATCTCTACAGAAAGGCGATCGAGCAGCTTGCGCGCGGATCGTCGCTCACCGAACTGGAGGTCACCGAGAGAGCCCTTGATACGGCTCGGCGATCGCCTTCAGATCAAAACGACGCGATCGAGGCGGCACGCTCCGCCGATCCGGGCTATCACCTGATTTCCGAAGGCCGGCCCGCGCTTGAACGCGCGATCGGCTTTCGCCCGCCCGTGCGGCTCTGGCTCGGTCGCCTCAATATGCGGCTCGGAATTGCCGGCTATGTCGGAACCAGCCTGATCGTCACGGCGCTGCTGATATCCCTGTCGCTGTTTCTGTTGTCGCGGACAGGGCTTGAGGCAGGTTGGCTGGCGATGTTCGCGGCCGTCGCATTTCTGCCTGCCAGCGAGATGGCGACCGCTATCGTCAACCGGGCGATGAGTTGGGGTTCCGGGGCGACCATACTGCCCGGTCTTTCCCTCAGGCAGGGCGTGCCGCCGTCACTGCGCACGCTCATCGCCATTCCCACGCTCCTGACGAGCGAAGCGGATATTCTTGAGCAGGTCGAACGCCTTGAGGTCCATCATCTCTCCGGCGCCGGCGGCGATCTCATCTTCGCGCTTGTGACCGACGGAACCGACGCCGATGATGAAATCATGGAGTCGGATGAACGGCTGCTGGCCGTGGCCGCCGATGCAATCGCCCGATTGAACGAACACCATGAACCGGTCAATGGCGGCAACCGTTTCCTGCTCCTTCACCGCCGCCGCCTGTTCAATGCCGAAGAAGGCAAATGGATGGGCTGGGAACGCAAACGCGGCAAGCTTCATGAACTCAACCGCCTGCTGCGCGGAGCCGATGACACGAGCTTCATGCCGGTCGCTGGAACACCGCTTCAATTGCCCACCGATGTTCGCTATGTCATCACGCTCGATGCCGACACGCGCCTTCCGCGCGATGCCGCGCACCGCCTGATCGGCAAGATGGCGCATCCGCTCAACCGCCCGCGTTTCAGCGAAGCGGAACAGCGGATCGTCGATGGATACGGGATTCTCCAGCCGCGTGTAACGCCCTCGCTGCCGATCGGCCAGGAAGGCTCCCTGTATCAGCGCGTCTTTTCCGCGCCGGGCGGCATCGACCCTTACGCGGCGGCGGCCTCGAATGTCTATCAGGATCTTTTCGGCGTGGGCGCTTATACCGGCAAGGGCATCTATGATATCGACGCGTTCGAAAGCGCGCTTTCCGGCCGCGTGCCCGACAATGCGATGCTCAGCCACGACCTTTTCGAGGGCGCCTTCGCGCGCGCCGGCCTGGCGTCCGATGTCGAGGTCATCGAGGAATTCCCCGCCCGCTATGATGTCGACGCCAGGCGTCAGCACCGCTGGACGCGCGGCGACTGGCAGCTTCTGCCATGGCTGACCGGACAAGAGAAGAAAAACGGCGCGGTTCCCGTTGTCGGCCGCGGCATGATGATCGACAATCTCAAGCGCTCGCTGGCAGCGCCGCTGACGGTGCTGGCCTTCGCTCTCGCTTGGCTGATGCCGCTGCCTGCGGCACTGACGGCGACCGCGCTGCTCATCGCCGCCATGGCGATCCCCGCCTTTCTCCCCATCCTCTTCACCCTCATACCGCAAAACAGCGGCATTCATGTGCGCGGCCATGTTGCCGCGCTCGGCGCGGATCTGCGCCTTGCGGCGCTCAGAACATGTCTTGATCTCGCCTTCCTGCCGGATCGGGCATGGCGGATGACGGATGCCATCGCGAGAACGCTGATACGGCTCTACCGGACCCGCCGCCACCTTCTCGAATGGACCACCTCCGCCCAGTCGCAGGGGAGCCCGCGTCTGGATGCCGCCGGCTTCTATCGTCGCATGGCGCCAGGCACTTTGATTGGCCTCGCCATCGCCGTAGCGGCAAGTCTGTTGACACCTTCGTCCTTGCTGCTCGTTCTACCGTTCGCGCTTCTATGGCTCCTGGCGCCCGCGATTGCCCTCTGGGTCAGCCGGCCGCCGGCCGAAGGGGCCGGCCCCGCCATCTCTGATCAGGAGGCAGACGAGCTGCGGCTGATCGCCCGCCGCACCTGGCGTTTCTTCGAGACCTTCGTGACGCCCGAAAGCAACATGCTGCCGCCCGACAACTTTCAGGAGACCCCCAAGCCCGTCATCGCCGAGAGGACATCTCCGACCAATATCGGGCTCTATCTCCTCTCCGCCGTGGCGGCTCGCGATTTCGGCTGGGCCGGCAGGGCCGAGACCGTCGAAAGGCTTGAGGCCACGCTGAAGACGATGACGGCACTCTCAAAGCACAGAGGCCATTTTTTCAACTGGTATGCGACAGATGACATGCGCGTCCTCGATCCCGCCTATGTCTCGTCTGTCGACAGCGGCAATCTCGCCGGGCACCTGATCGCCCTCGCCAATGCCTGCGAGGCGTGGGCGGAGGCAGACGACGTGCCGGATGTCCGGGCAGGCATGAACGACAGCCTGACCCTCGCCCGGCAGGCATTTGACGCAATTGCCGGAAGCGGTCAACAGGGTGACGGGCACCTCACGCCCGTGCTCGACGACATCGAGGCCCGGCTGAACGGCTCGCTGTCCCTTGATACGGCTGAACCCATGCTGATGCGGCTTGCCGACAAGGCCGCCGCCATTGCGCGGGAGATGGTTCCGATAAGCCGGGAGGCTGCATGTTCCGACCTCATCTTCTGGCTCGCGGCCCTGAAGAAACAGATTGCCGAGGATACGCGCGACCGTCTGGGGGATAACGGCCTGGACCTTCGCCTGACGGCGATTGCCTCCGAAGCGCGGGCGATGGCGATGGCGATGGATTTCGCTTTCCTTCTCGATCCCGAGCGAAAGCTCCTGTCGATCGGCTACGCGCTCGCCGACAACAATCTCGATGCGAACTGTTACGATCTTCTCGCCTCCGAAGCGCGGCTCGCAAGCCTGTTTGCCATCGCCAAGGGCGATATCGAAACCCGGCACTGGTTCCTGCTCGGACGCCCGGCGACGCCGCTTTCGGGCGCTTCGGCGCTGGTCTCGTGGTCGGGCTCCATGTTCGAATATCTGATGCCCTCCCTGATCATGCGCGCACCCCAGGGCAGCCTGCTCGCGCAGACCAACCGGCTGGTGGTCAGACGCCAGCAAGCCTATGCGGAAACGCTCGGCACGCCATGGGGCATTTCCGAATCCGCCTACAATGCCCGTGACACGGAACTGACCTACCAGTATTCGAACTTCGGCGTTCCCGGCCTCGGCCTGAAACGCGGCCTTTCCGAAAATGCCGTCATCGCGCCCTATGCGACCGGTCTCGCCACGATGATCGATCCGGCCGGCGCCTGCGCCAACTACACCCGGCTTGCCGCACTCGGCGCGCTTGGCTCCTATGGTTTCTACGAGGCGCTGGACTTCACAAGCACCCGGCTTCCCGAAAAGGACAAGGTCGCGATCGTGCGCACGAGCATGGCCCATCACCAGGGCATGACGATTGTCGCGATCGTCAACACGCTCCAGGACGGCATCATGCGCACGCGTTTCCACCGCGAACCGATGATCCGGGCCTGCGAACTGCTGCTGCAGGAGCGCATTCCGCGCACTGTGACGAATGATCATAAAAGGGTCGATGAAGCACCGCTCTCACCCGCCAGATCCTCGCTTGGTCCCGATACGTCGCGCCGGATTGCCACGTCTGCCGCCGGTCCCCCGGTGACGCATCTGCTTTCGAACGGCCGCTATGCGGTGATGCTGACGGCCACCGGGGCGGGCTACAGCCGCTGGCGCGGCCTTGCGATCACCCGCTGGCACGAAGACGTCACGCGTGATGGCGACGGATCGCCCATCTTCATACGCGATGTCCAGAATGGCGCCGTCTGGTCCGCCGGCGCCCGGCCTCTGACCGAGGGCAGCGAACATGGCGATGTCGTCTTCGATGAGGATCGTGCACATTTCCTGTCTGTTCAGGGCGGGCTGACCACGACAATGGATGTCATGGTTTCCGGCGAGGACGATTGTGAGGTCCGTCGCATTTCCATCTCCAACGGCAGCAGGCGCCCGCGCGAGATCGAGATCACCTCCTATGCCGAACTGGTTCTCGCCCCGGTTTCCGCGGACACCGCCCATCCGGCATTTTCCAAGATGTTCGTCCAGACCGAATATTCCGCCGAATACGGCGCGCTGATCGCCACCCGTCGCCCGCGCACGCCGGAGGAAGCCGGCATCTGGGCCGCTCATTTCGCCGTGGTCGAAGGAAAGATCGCTGCCGATCCGCAATTTGAAACCGACAGGGCCCGGTTTATCGGGCGCGGCCGCACGGCCGCCACCGCCGCGGCCATGGACACCGACACGCCGCTTTCAAACACGGTCGGCACGGTGCTTGATCCGGTTTTCGCGATCCGCCAACGCGTCACGATCGCTCCCGGCAAGGTTGCCCGCATCGCCTACTGGACGGTCGTCGCATCGTCCCGGACCGAACTCGTCGACCTGATCGACAGGCATCTCGACCGCAGCGCCTTCGAACGCGCGAAGACACTGGCATGGACCCAGGCGCAGGTTCAGCTTCGCCACATCGATGTCAGATCCGGCGAGGCCGCTGATTTTCAGCGGCTGGCCGCGCCGATCATCTATGCGGACCCGCGTTACCGCGCATCCGGAGCCGAAATCGCGCGGGGCGCCGGGCCGCAATCGGGCCTCTGGCATCTGGGCATTTCCGGTGATTTTCCCATCGTGCTGCTCAGCATTGACGACCCGCACGACATGGCACAGGTCCATCAATTGCTGCGGGCTCACGAATACTGGCGGATGAAGAGCCTTGCTGTCGATCTGGTCATCATCAACGAGCGTGCCTCCTCCTACACCCAGGACCTGCAGACCGCGATCGAGGCGGCGCATCGCAGCAGCCAGTCGCGGCCGCGCCCCGGGATCGAACTGGCACAGGGCTCGGTCTTCGTGCTTCGGGCGGACCTGATGAGCGCCGAGGCGCACGCGCAGCTTCATTCGGTCGCCCGCGTGAAACTGAATGCCCGGCGCGGCCCGATCGCGGAGCAATATCCGGACCTGCCGGCATTACCTCCGGCGCATCCGTTGCCGTCAGCACCGAAGCGGGCACCGGCACCGGATGCGGCGCCTCATCAACGTCCCGCCCTCGAATTCTTCAACGGCCTCGGCGGTTTCGACAAGAATGGCCAGGAATATGTGACCATTCTCGAAGCGGGCGCCGTCACCCCCGCGCCCTGGATCAATGTGATCGCCAATTCCGGTTTCGGCTTTCAGGTGTCAGCGGAAGGAAACGGCTATACATGGGCGGAAAACAGCCGTGAAAATCAACTGACGCCGTGGTCGAACGATCCTGTCACCGATCCCGCCGGCGAAACGCTCTATATCCGCGACGAGGACACCGGCGAACTTTTCAGCGCGACCGCGCAGCCGATCCGGCGCAAAGGCGCCTATATCGCCCGCCACGGCTTCGGCTACAGCCGGTTCGAACACGAGGAAAACGGGATCTCTGCCGCGCTCCTTCAATATGTACCGCTGGCCGATCCGATCAAGATCTCGCGCCTGACGCTCAAAAACACCTCCGCCCGGCCACGCCGGCTGACAGTGACGAGCTACACGGCGCTTGTGCTCGGCGGCTCGCGCAGCGCAACCGCGCCTTTCCTGATCACCGGCATCGATCCGGAGACCGGCGCGCTGTTCGCGCGCAACCCATGGAGCGCGGGCTTTCCCGGTCGCATCGCTTTTGCCGACCTTGGTGGTGAACAGACGTCATGGACGGCGAATCGCAGCGATTTTCTCGGACACCGCGGCAATGCCGCCGCGCCGCGGGCGCTCATTCTTGGCGTACCCCTGTCAGGCGCCGTCGGTGCGGGCCTCGATCCCTGCGCCGCCCTGCAGCGGACGATTGCCTTAAGCCCCGGCGAAACGATAGAAATCGTTGCGTTCCTTGGAGAGAGCGGCTCTGCGGATGAGGCCCGCAGCCTGCTGTCGCGCTATCGCGAGATCGATCTTGACACGGTCCTGCAGGACGTCACCGACCACTGGAGCGACCTTTTGCAGACCGTACAGGTCAGGACGCCGGACCGGGCGATGGATATCATGCTGAACGGCTGGCTTCTCTACCAGACGGTCGCCTGCCGTATCCGGGCGCGCTCCGCCTTCTATCAGGCGAGCGGAGCCTATGGCTTCCGCGACCAGCTTCAGGATGGCATGGCATTGACCCTTGCCCGGCCCGAAGAGACCCGGCATCACCTCCTGCGCGCCGCCTCCCGGCAGTTCGTCGAGGGCGACGTCCAGCATTGGTGGCTGCCACAGTCCGGCCAGGGCGTCAGAACCCGCATCTCCGATGACCGGGTCTGGCTCGCATTCGCGGCCGCGACCTATGTCAGGACAACCGGTGACGAGGCGGTGCTCGATGTTGCCGTGCCCTTCCTTGAGGGCCCGCCACTGGAGCCCGGCCAGCACGATGCCTTCTTCCATCCGACGATCGCTGCCGAGACGGCCTCGCTTTTAGAACACATGGCCCGCGGCCTCGACCAGTGCATCGCGTTGACCGGAGAGCACGGCCTGCCGCTGATGGGCACCGGCGACTGGAACGACGGCATGAACCGCGTCGGCGAGGGCGGCAAGGGTGAGAGCGTCTGGCTCGGCTGGCTGCTGCTGGCCGCCATCGATCTTTGTGCTCCGCTCGCCGAACACCGCGACCGGCAACGTGGCCAGCGCTGGCGGGCCCATGCCGCCACGCTGCGCGCGGCCATCGAAACCCATGCCTGGGATGGCGAATGGTATGCCCGTGCAACCTTCGACGACGGCACATGGCTCGGCGCCAGCGACAATCAGGAATGCCGGATTGATTCCATCGCGCAATCCTGGTCCGTCCTGTCCGGCGCCGGGGATCCGACACGCGCCGCCACCGCCATGGCTTCGCTCGAGCGGCATCTCATCCGCCGCGACGACGGGCTGGCGCTGCTGTTCACCCCGCCCTTCGATGACGGGCCACGCGATCCCGGCTATATCAAGGGCTATCCTCCGGGCCTGCGCGAGAATGGCGGGCAGTACAGCCATGCGGCCATGTGGGCGATCATGGCCTTTGCCAGATCCGGCGCCGGCGGCAAGGCGCACGCGCTGTTCGAACTCCTGAACCCCATCAACCATGCCCTGACCGCCGCGGATACCGAGCGCTACAAGGTCGAACCCTATGTCGTCGCCGCCGATGTCTATTCCGTCGCGCCGCATGTCGGCAGGGGCGGCTGGACATGGTACACGGGCTCCGGCGGCTGGATGTATCGCGCGGGGATCGAAGGTATTCTCGGGATCCGGCGCGAGGGCAAATTCCTGATTGTCGATCCATCCATTCCCGCCGAATGGCCGGACTTCGAGGCCGTCGTGACGGTCGATAAAACCCGGTTCAGCATCCGCGTCGACAATGCCCGGCAACCGGGCTCGGGCGCCTGGAATGCCGTTCTCGACGGCAATGTCGTCGCGGCATCAGCGGGGCCCGTGCGCGCGCCCATCGACGGAGCGGACCATGTCCTGCTTCTTGGATAAGCGGCAGTTGATATGCGCGGCACGCAGCCCCCCTGGAGCCGTGCCAGGTTGTTTTGCCATGCCGGTTTTCGGCAATTCTCAACTCAAACCAGTTGAAGCCTTCCGATATCGTCAACCTTGTTCTGCAGGGCTGCCCGATCGAGGGCTGCGCCCTGGAGCCCGGCGAAGGGCTGAATGCGCCGGCTCATGGCCTGATAGGTCTGGCGAAACAGTTCGAGGCGTCTATCGTCGCTGAGGTCGCCCGCCGCTGGGTCCGGATGTCCCCAATGCGCCGTCACCGGCTGTCCGGGCCAGACCGGACATTCCTCATTGGCCGCCTGATCGCATACCGTGAAAACGAAATCCATTCTCGGGGCCGCCGGCTTCTGAAACTCGGCGATCGAAATTGCCTGCAGACCTGAAGTCGCATGACCGTTTTCTTTCAGAACCTGCAGGGTCATGGGATGAACCGTGCCATCTGACGACGTGCCTGCGGAATAGGTTACAAACCGGTCGGGCGCGCTGTCGCGAAGGATAACTTCGGCGAAGATCGATCGCGCTGAGTTGCGCGTACAGACGAACAGGACATTGAATGTGCGGCGATCGTTCGTTTCAAACGCGATCGCGCGATTATCATTGTTTGTCCGGCCACGACAGCAATCCTGCGAGAGGAAGCCTGTCAGCGCTTTCGCGCCGGCGAGATCGGCGCTGTACAACAGGGAGTTTCCCTCACGGTCCTGATGGACCAGGCCTGCACGCCGCAGAACGGACAGATAGATCGAAAGCGTCGAGCGTTTATAGCCAAGTGTTTCGGCCAGTTCACCGGCTGCTATGGATTGCGGATATCTTCGAACCAGAACGCGGAATACGTGGAGCCGTTCGGCGTGCCCGAGTGCATCGAGCATCCCGACCATGTCATCTATCATTACGTGCATGCCTCTTCAATGCAGTCATAAGTCCGGTTTAAGCTTATGGCCGGAAGAGACAACGTTTTTGTGTCAGCCGCAAGTTTTAGAGCGTCGGGCGAAAAAGTGGCTACCGGTTTTTCGTTAACCCGACGCGTCAAGATAAAGAAGCTAGAACATCGGGCGATGCCAACTCATCGCCCGATGCTCTAGCCGAGGGCGTAGCCGATCCCCCTGATGGTTCGAAGCGGGTAGTTCACTTTCTTCTGGTTGAGCGCCTTGCGCAAACGGCCGATGTGAACATCCACGCTGCGAATATCGACATCGCCTTCGCGCCGTCCGACGCGTTCCAACAATTGTTCCCGCGTGAACGGGCGGCCGGGACGGGCCATGAAGGCCGCAAGCAGGCGATATTCTGTGGGGCCGAGATGCACGGGACGCCCTTCGACATAGACGCGCAGCGCGTCTTCATCCAGAGCGATGCGCTCGAAGGTAAGACAGGGTTTTACCTTTCCGGACTCGAAACGGCGAAGCTGAACATGGAGCCGCGCCGTCAGCTCCGATGGAGAATAGGGCTTGGCCAAGTAGTCGTCGGCGCCCAGTTCCAGCCCCTTGACCTTGTCTTCCTCGTCGGAATTGCCGGACAGAATGATCAGCGGGATCTGCCTCGTGGCGCTGTCCTGTTTGAAGCTGCGGCACAGGTTGAAGCCATAATCATTCGGCGCGACCCAATGGAAAAGAACGATGTCCGGTCGCTCGTCTCTTCCCGCCTGCAGCGGCGTCTTGCCATCCATCGCCACGCATGCGGCATATCCACTGTCCAGCAGATGCCGGAACAGGGAGTCCCTTTCGACCATCCCGTTTTCGACAACGAGAATTCTGGGTTTCAGCAGATCGAGTGCTTTCTGCTTCAGCATGGCGGTTCCCGTCTTATTTGTTGATTGACCTGTCTGGCGATTCGCGTCTGCTCATGAAAATCACTTCCTCAGCAATATTCGTGGCGTGGTCACCGATACGCTCCAGGCTTTTGGCGGCAAACAGCAGATGGATGTCGGATTTCAGTTTCGAGGTGTCTCGCCGGCTGCCCGCCAGAACAAGGTGAAACAGGTCGTCATGGATCACATCGATACGCCTGTCGCCGCGCACCACCTTGTGCGCCAGGTCAACATCCCGGCGCACAAGGGCATCATCGGCATCTTCCAATGCTCCCAGCACCGCGGCATGCAACTGTCTGAACAGTTCAGCTGCATCCCCCGATATCCGGGAGTTGCGGTCCGCAATGGCGCGCTTGGCGATATTCTTGGCATGATCCGCCGCGCGCTCAAGGTTTCCCGCGCTGTGCTCGATGGCGATGACCTGTCGCAGGTCACCGGCCACCGGCTGGTAGCGCACCAGTATATCCAGGCAGCGGGCGCGGATCGTTTCCAATTCGCGGTCCACGACCAGATCGTTTTCAACCACTTCACCGGCGCGCACCAGATCGTTGTCGAGAAGCACATGGGCAGCGCTTGCTACCATCGACTGAACATGCTCCGCCATGATCAGGATGGCGGCGGACAGGTCGCTCAGTGCCTGTTCAAAGGCTTGCAGTGTATGTCGCTTTTCCATTTGCTTCCTTTCGGCATCTCCTCAACCGTAGCGCCCGGTGATGTAGTTCTCCGTGCGGGGATGTTTGGGATTGTTGAATATCTGGCTTGTTTCACCGAATTCTGTCAGTTCACCCAGATACATGAATGCCGTGCGGTGCGAGATACGCGCCGCCTGTTGCATGTTGTGGGTGACGATCACGATGGTCACCGATTGCGCAAGCTCCTGGACCAGATCCTCTACCTTGGCCGTCGCTATCGGATCGAGCGCCGATGTCGGCTCGTCCAGAAGCAGGATTTCCGGGTTCGGAGCCAGACCGCGTGCGATGCACAGACGCTGCTGCTGCCCGCCCGAAAGGTCGTAGGCCGAGCCATTGAGCTTGTCCTTGACCTCGTCCCAGATCGCGGCGCGCTTCAACGCGCTTTCCACCGCTTCGTCGATCACCTGGCGTTTGCTGATCCCGCGCACGCGCAAGCCGGCAGCCACGTTCTCGTAAATCGACTTGGGGAAGGGATTCGGTTTCTGGAACACCATGCCGATGCGCAGCCGCACCAGCACTGGATCGGCATCGCGGCCGACAAGGTTCTCGCCCTCCGGCTCCAGAATTACCCGTCCCTCGTAGCGGTTGCCGGGGTAGAGATCATGCATCCGGTTGAGACTGCGCAGAAGCGTGGACTTGCCACATCCCGAGGGCCCGATGATCGCCGTCACCTTGCGGTCGAGGATCGGCATGCTGACACTCTTGATCGCCTGAAAGCCGTTGGCGTAGTAAAAGCTGAAATCCTCAATCCGGGCGCGTAGCGCGTCGCTCTCTGCCGCAGCCTTGATCGGAGGCGGCATGGCCGCCTCGCGTTCATCTTGAAGTCTGGCTTTCTCGATCTCGGCGTCTGCTTTTTCGACGGTCATGTTATCATCAGTCATGGTTCAGTTCCTGTGTCCTTTGCGGAGCCGGTACCGGATCCAGATGGCGATGCCGTTGAGCGAGAAGGTGAGCGCGATCAGCACCACACCGGTTGCGGCAGCGGCGGTGTGAAAACCAGCCTGAGGCCGGGAAATCCAGTTGAACATCTGTATCGGCAGCACGGTGAATCCGTCGTTGAGCCAGGCGAAGGAGATGAACGGAAACGCTCCGGTCACGGGTGCCGGCGGCAGGAAGGCGATGAAGGTCAGCGCGCCGATCGTGATGATCGGGGCGGTCTCGCCGATGGCACGGCTGAGGCCCACGATGGCGCCGGTCAGGATGCCAGGCCGCGCTGCCGGTATGATGTAGTGCCACATCACCTGCCATTGATCGGCTCCAAGGCCATAAGCACCCTCCTTGATGATCGCGGGGATCGAGCGCACCGCCTCGCGGGTCGAGACGATCACGATCGGCAGGATCAGCAATGCGAGCGTCATGCCGGCCACGAGGATCGTCTTGCCGAGGTTGAACCCGTAGACGAAGAGACCGAGCGCCAGAAGACCGTAGATGATCGAAGGTACGCCGGCGAGGTTGGACACGTTGATCTCGATGAAGTTCGAGAGCCACCCCTTCCTGGCATATTCCTCCAGATAAAGCCCCGCGCCGATCCCGATGGGAATGGCGAGGAAAGCGGTTACCAGCATGACCAGAAGCGAGCCGACCCATGCCGACAGAATACCCGCCCGCTCCGGCACGCGCGACGGATAGCTGGTCAAGAAATCGTAACTGATGCGGGTGGCCCCGCGAATGACCAGATCGCCGATCAGCGTCAGAAGCAGCGCCATTGCGATGGCCATGACGATCACCCCGCCGGAGGCGAAGATGATGTCTCTTTTCTTAGCGCGCGCGACGGCGTCGAACGCCTCCTGGTTGGTCGAGACACCGTTGCCAAACGTTCCTTCGGTTGTGGTAACCATCTCAGTATGCCTCGCGGAATTTGCGGCGCAGGTAGAAGCCGATGACATTGAAGGTGAGCGTGATGACAAAGAGCAGAAGACCCACCGCAAAGATCGACTCGTATGCGACCGACCCATGCGCCACGTCACCGAGGCTCATCTGCACGATATAGGCTGTGATTGTCGCGGCACCCTCGCGCGGGTCCCATGTCAGGTTCGGGTTCTGGCCTGCTGCGATCGCCAGCACCATCGTCTCGCCCACCGCGCGCGACATGCCGAGGATGAAAGCGGCGGTAATGCCCGAAAACGCGCCGGGGATGACGATGCGCGTCGCCACCTGCCATTTCGCCATGCCGAGCGCGTAACCGCCTTCGCGCAGGCTGTTGGGCACGGCGCGCATCGCATCTTCAGAGACAGAGACCACGTAAGGCAGGATCATGATGCCGAGGATGATGCCGGGCACCAGCAGGTTGATCCCCTTCAGCCCGGGAATGAACTGTTGCAGAAATGGCGTCATCACCAGAAGCGCGAAATAGCCATAGACCACCGTGGGCACCGCCTCGAGCATTTCGAGCGCAGGCTTCAGTGTCTCACGCACCGCCGGTTTGGCATATTCGCTGAGATAGATCGCCATGATCAGGCCGAAAGGCACCGCGATGATCATAGCAAGCCCCGCCGTTTGCAATGTCGCGGCCAGGAGAGGCAACACCCCGAATTGCGGGTCTGCGAAGACCGGCGTCCACATCGTGCCGAACAGGAAATCGAACAGCGGCACATGGGCAAAGAACCCGGCCGAGTCGCGTATCAGAATATAGACAATGGCGAATGTGACGAACACTGACAGCGCGGCGCACAGGAACAGAAAAACCCTCATGCCCCGGTCGATCAGCCGCCGTCTTTTGACAAAACCGCTGTTGATGAGTTCCGCTGAACTGGGAATGGAATTTACGGGCACGGCAACCTCGCTTGTCCGAAAAATGGATACGGCGGGTCCGAAGACCCGCCGCAAAGGTGACCAGCCCTTAGTTGGCAGCCTTCAGAAGATCGTCGGGCGTGACGCCGACCTTGGAACCGCCGTCGAAGAACGACCCGGTCGCGCGGGCATTGATCTTTTCTTCAGCCCGCGAGAACGCCTTGCTGGGCAGCGCCAGATAGCCGGTGGAGGACACGAGTTCCGGTGCGAGTTCCGGGTTGAACATGAACTTCGCGTAATCCTCGACATTCGCCTTCGTGTCCAGATGCTCTTTGTTCGCGTAGATGAACAGCGGACGGGTCAGCGGCTGATACTCACCGCTGGCCGCGGTTTCGGTGGTCGGCGCAACGCACTCACCGCCGTTGAACGAGATTTCCAGCGGCTTCACGCGGCCACGGTTCTCTTCGACATAGGCCAGACCAAGGAAGCCGATGGCATCAACGTCGGTCGACACGCCCTGGATCGTGATGTTGTCGTCTTCGGTCGCGGTGAAATCGCCGCGCGAGGCGCCCTCTTCGCCGATGATGGCGAAGGTGAAGTAGTCATAGGTGCCCGAATCGGTGCCGGCGCCGAACAGGGTCAGCGGCTGGTCCGGGTATTCCGGGTTCAACTGGTTCCAGTTGTTGACGACGCCCTGGGCTTTGGTCTCGTAAGCCGTCTTCAGCTCTTCGACGGTCATGCAGTTGATCGGGTTGTCGGGGTTCACGATCACGGCCAGCGCGTCCATGGCGACGGGCATTTCGAGGAACTCGATGCCGTTCTCGGCGCAAAGCTCCGCTTCCGAGGTCTTGATCGGGCGCGACGCGCCGGAGAAGCTGGTCTCGCCGCGGCAGAACTTCTTGAAGCCGCCGCCGGTGCCGGACACGCCGACGACGACGCGGTTGCCGGTTGCGATCTGGTATTCCTCGGCAAACGCCTCGGATACGGGGAACACGGTCGACGAGCCGTCAACCTGGATGGCATCTTCCTGGGCTGCGGCCTGATAGGCGAGCAGTGAGGCTGCGGTGAGAACGGTGACTGAAAGTATCTTTTTCATTGGAATAATCTCTCCTGGCTGGATCTGGTGTCGAATCCATTCGGGTTTCAACGGGTGGTCCCCGGAGGACGGTAAAACACAGTCTTGTTACAGTTTCATGAAATTGCAACATAGATGGTTTATTGCGACTTGCAGCGGCTCGTTCGGGTGTCGCGAAGATCCAGTGCAATCGGCATTCGGGTGAAACAGGAGGTTTCAGCCAGTCCGGAGCCAAAGCGACGGCGTAATCGATTTGCCGATCCGCCTTGCCGACCCGCCTTGCCGGCATGGCTTTGCGCGGGTCGGCGTCCGGTCACAGTCACGACGCTACTGGCAAACGGCGCTTCCGCGCATTTTCCACACCGACATGAAAATGAGAGTTCGGCCATGACAAGCAATCAGAACTTCAACATTCTCTTTCTCTGCACCGGAAACTCGGCGCGGTCGATCATGGCTGAAGCCATTCTCAACACGGAGGGCAGAGGTCGCTTTCAGGCCTTTTCGGCAGGTAGCCGACCGAAAGGCGCTGTTCATCCGCTCGCGCTCAAGGTGCTGACGGCGCAGGACTACCCGATTGAGGGGCTCCACTCGAAGAGCTGGGATGCCTTTTCGGGCCCCGATGCGCCCCGGTTCGACTTCATATTCACGCTCTGTGACAGCGCGGCGGGAGAGGCCTGCCCGATAGCGCGCGGGGCCGCAAAGCGGGCGCATTGGGGGATTGAAGACCCCGCCGCTGTCGAGGGGACGGATGCGCAAAAGGAACTGGCCTTTGTGCAAACGGCACAATTCCTCAAAAGCCGGATCAAGGCGTTTCTGAGCCTTCCGGTGGAGACAATCGAAAAAATGGCGCTGGAAAGCAGGCTGAACCAGATCGGCCGTATGGAAGGCGCAACGGACCTCGCGGCAAAGAGCGAGTGAATGCCGAATGAGACATTTCCGGTTCAAGGCCTTTGCAGCGGTATCGGCGCGGGGTCACCGCAGCTTTGCTAGTCGGGAATTTCATTATCATTGACCTGAAAACGGCCACCGGGGCCGCAGCGTTGTATAGCTGTAATAAAACGCTGCTAAGCCCGGCCGAAATGATATCCAAACAATGATCGGAGATAATAAAATGCGTCGTGCTCTTCTTGCAGCAGCCGCTCTGGTTGCTATGACAGTACCTGCTTTTGCAGATTTCACCCTGGACAGCCGCTACACGGATGCAGACGGCGACCTGATTGCCGATATCCCGTCCGATCCGGCTGAGCTTGTCGATCCTTCCGTGCTGATCTTCGCCTATACGCCGGTTGAAGACCCGGCTGTCTACGCCGAGGCATGGAAGGACTTTCTGACGCATATAGAAGAGGTTACCGGCAAGCGGGTCCAGTTCTTCCCGGTCGATTCCAACGCCGCCCAGATCGAAGCCATGCGTGCCGGCCGCCTCCATATCGCAGGCTTCAACACCGGCTCGAACCCACTGGCCGTGGCCTGCGCCGGTTTCCGTCCGTTCACCATGATGGCCGCCGAGGACGGTTCATTCGGCTACGAGATGGAAATCATCACCTATCCAGGCTCCGGCATTGCCGAAGTTGAAGACATCAAGGGCAAGGCCCTGGCGTTTTCGTCCGAGACCTCCAATTCAGGTTTCAAGGCCCCGTCGGCCATTCTGAAATCCGAATACGGCATGGAAGCCGGCACGGATTTCGAGGCCACTTTCTCCGGCAAACACGACAACACCATCCTCGGCGTGGCCAACAAGGACTATCCGGCCGGCGCCATCGCCAATTCGGTGCGCAAGCGCATGGTTGCCCGCGAGGTGATCACGGACGATCAGGTCGAGATCATCTACACCTCGCAGACCTTCCCCACCACCGGCTATGGCTTGGCGCACAATCTGACGCCCGAGCTTCAGGACAAGATCAAGGAAGCCTTCGCCTCCTTCGAATGGGAAGGGTCGACGCTGGAAGAGGAGTTCTCCAAGTCCGGCGAAGCACAGTTCATCCCGATCACCTTCAAGGACAACTGGGCCGTGATCCGCCAGATCGACGAGGCAAACGGCGTTTCCTACAATTGCCAGTAAGAACTGGTATCATCCTTTCGAACGGGCGGAGATCATCCGCCCGTTCCCTTGTTGTGGAGCCGTCATGCTCGAACTCAAATCGCTGACCAAAACCTACAAGACCGGCGACAAGGCCCTGAACGACGTCAGCCTCACCGTGCCGGAAGGTCAGGTTGTCGGACTGATCGGTCCCTCCGGCGCCGGAAAATCCACGCTGATCCGCTGCGTCAACCGCCTCGTCGAGCCGACCTCCGGTTCGGTTGCAATATCCGGCAAGTTGATCACAGGCCAGGGGCAGCGCGAATTGCGGGCCATGCGTCGCCGCATCGGCATGATTTTTCAGGAATATGCCCTGGTCGAACGGCTGACCGTCATGGAAAATGTTCTGTCCGGCCGGCTGGGCTATGTCGGGTTCTGGACCAGCTTCACCCGCCGCTACAGCGCGGACGATATCGGTCTTGCCTATCGGCTGCTGGATCGCGTCGGCCTGATGCACCAGGCCGACAAGCGCGCCGACGCGCTCTCCGGCGGCCAGCGGCAACGTGTCGGCATCGCCCGCGCGCTTGCCCAGGAACCCGAACTGCTGCTGGTCGATGAGCCGACGGCCAGCCTCGATCCCAAGACAAGCCGCCAGATCATGCGGCTTCTGATCGAAATCTGCGCCGAACGCAATCTTCCCGCCATTGTGAACATTCACGACGTGCCGCTGGCGCAGCAGTTCATGCAGCGCATTATCGGACTGCGTGCCGGCGAGGTGGTGTTTGACGGCCCCCCCGACGCGCTGAGCGAGACAGCGCTGACCGAGATTTACGGCGCGGAAGACTGGAACGCGATGCGCAAGGGCGCGCAGGAAGACGAGAGCGCCGAAGCCGAAGAGGCGGCCGTGCTTGCGAGGCTCGGCGCATGAGCAATTATCCGACGACTTATCCGACGACATGGAAGCGTCCGCCGCAGGTATTCACCCATCGCGGCTGGCGGATAGGGCTTCAGATCGGGTTTGCGGCCTGGTTCGTTCTCGCGCTTGCCACGCTCGACCCGAACTGGGCGCGGATCGTCGAAGGCTGGTCGCGGGGCGCGCGCTTTCTGGTCGGCTTTCTGCAACCCGATTTTACCAGCCGCTGGAGCGATATCTCAAAGGGGCTGATCGAGAGCCTGACAATGACGCTGACCTCGACGGTGGCCGGCGTCATCATCTCCGTGCCGGTCGGCATCGGCGCGGCGCGCAATGTCTCGCCCAAGATTGTCTATCTTGTCTGCCGTTCGATCATCGCCGTCAGCCGCTCGCTGCAGGAAATCATCATCGCGATCTTCTTTGTGGCGATGTTCGGCTTTGGCCCGTTTGCCGGGTTCCTGACGCTGAGCTTTGCCACGATCGGCTTTTTGTCGAAGCTTCTGGCGGAAGACATCGAGGATATCGACGAGGCGCAGGCGGAGGCGATCAGGGCAACCGGCGCTTCATGGATGCAGATGATCAACTACGCCATCCAGCCGCAGGTCATGCCGCGCCTCATCGGCTTGTCGCTCTATCGCCTCGACATCAATTTCCGCGAAAGCGCAGTGATCGGCATTGTCGGCGCGGGCGGCATCGGCGCGACCCTGAACACCGCCATCGACCGCTATGAATATGACAGCGCCGGCGCGATCATCCTGGTCATCATTCTCCTCGTCATGGCGGCGGAGTACGGTTCCAGCTATATCCGGAAGTTCCTGCAATGAGCGACGCCCCTTATCCCGCGGTCTGGCGCCGCCGCACATCCCGGCAATCGCTGATGATCTGGGCCGGCTGGTTTGGCCTCGTTGCGCTGACCGTCTGGTGCTGGCAGGTTATGACGCGCGACACGATCTGGGCTTTCGTGAGCGATGCGCCGAAGCAGGCCGCCGATATCGGCAGCCGGATGTGGCCGCCGCGCCTGTCTTACATGAACGAGCTCTGGGCGCCGCTCTGGGACACTTTGAACATGGCCACGCTCGGCACCATGCTGGGTGTCGTTCTTGCCGTTCCGGTCGCCTTTCTGGCGGCGCGCAACACCACGCCATCGGCCATGATCCTGCGGCCTGCGGCCCTGTTCGTCATCGTGGCCAGCCGTTCGATCAATTCGCTGATCTGGGCGCTTCTGCTGGTCGCCATCATGGGGCCGGGCCTCCTGCCCGGCGTCATAGCCATCGGCCTGCGCTCGGTCGGCTTCATCGGCAAGCTGCTCTATGAGGCGATTGAAGAGGTTGACGCGACGCAGGTCGAAGCCATTGCCGCGACCGGCGCCAGCCACGCCCAGATCCTGGACTATGCCATCGTTCCGCAGGTGCAGCCCGCCTTCTGGGGCATCACCGTGTTCCGCTGGGACATCAATATCCGCGAAAGCGCGATCCTCGGCCTTGTCGGCGCCGGCGGTCTCGGTCTGAAACTGCAGTCATCGCTCAATGTGCTGGCCTGGCCGCAGGTCACGATGATTCTCGTCGTCATTCTCGCAACCGTCATTGTGTCGGAATGGGTATCGGCAAGGGTGCGACAGGCGATTATCTAGATGTGGACTGTCAGGAGGTTGTCCGCTCGGAGCGGCGAAGGAATGGCCGGAGCATCGCCCGATGCTCTGGTGCGCACCTGGTTTCCTGCGTCAGCAGAGTTGAGCGGGACAGCGGATAGTGCTGCCCCGCTCCTTCATTCTACGCCGACAGCCAGGCCTCGAGTTTGGCCTTGTCCGGCAGTCCCCCCGCGTGAACGAGCCTGCCGTCAACCGCTATGCCCGGTGTCGACATCACGCCTGCCATCGCTATTGATTTCGGATCGGTCACCTTTTCAATGTCGGCGGCAATGCCGAGCTTTTCGGCGGCGGCTTTCACCATGGCTTCCGTTGCTTCGCAGCGTTTGCAGCCGGGGCCATAAATCCTGATCGATTTCATGATCGTTCCTTTCAGAGGATGAGGTTGAACAAGAAGCCCGTGGCCAGAATACCGGCAGACACAACGGCGATGAAAATCGCGATCAGCCGGTAGGTCAGCACCTGTTTGAGGATGATCATCTCGGGCAGGGAAAGCGCGATGACCGACATCATGAAGGCCAGCGTCGTGCCAAGGGCAGCGCCCTTGCCCAGGAGCGCTTCGACGATCGGGATAACGCCCGCGGCATTGGTGTACATCGGCACGCCGACGATGACGGCAGCCGGAACAGACCACCACGCCTCGCCGCCCATGACCCGGAGCATGAGCGCTTCAGGAACATAACCGTGGATCAGCGCCCCGATGGATATCCCGACCACGACCCAGATCCAGACCTTGCCGACAATCTCCCGGACCTGTTCAAGGCCGATCTTCAACCGGTCGGCAAAACTCGTCCGCTCCTCGGGGAGGTCGCCCGCCGGTCCCGCATTGATATCCCGCACCCACGCCTGAAGGTAGCGCTCCAGCCGCATCTTCCCGAGAGCCCAACCGGCAATCGTGGCGATGGTGAAGCCGAAGACGAGATAGATCGTCGCAATTTTCCAGCCGACAAGGCCATAAAGCAGGCCTAGTCCGACAGGTCCGACCATCGGACCTGCGATCAGAAAGGAAAACGTGACGCCAAGCGGAATCCCGGCTGAAACGAAGCCGATGAAAAGCGGTACGGAGGAACATGAACAAAAGGGTGTGAGAACGCCGAGAGCCGCGGCCATGGGGTAGCCGAAAATCTGGCGTCTTCCGGCAAGCAGTGCGCGGGTTTTCTCCGGACTGAACCAGCTGCGCAACACGCCGGTGACAAACACGATGCCGGTCAGAAGCAACAAGACCTTGGGAACATCATAGAAGAAAAAGGCAATCGCCTCGCCGGTGTGGCTTTGGCGGTCGACGGGAAAAAGCGTGGTGGCCCATTCGGAGAAGGCGATCAGTTGACCATAGGCCAGCCACCAGATCACCGAAGCGCCCGCGATGCCGAGATACCATCTGAGGGCGGAACCATCCCGCCCGCTTTTCAACCTCTGCGTCGCGATAGTCATGCGCTTTGCCTTTCCGCATAAGCTTCAGCGGCCAGAACCGCATCGATCACCGCCGCGAATTCGGGCCTGATGTCCGGATTCTTGCGATAGCGCACCCATTGTGCATCGCGCCGGTCGAGGATCAGCCCGGCATCCCGCAGCACTTTCAGATGGCGCGACATGCGGCTCTGGGTGGCCCCCAGCCGCGTCATCAATTCACACACGCAATGCTCCCGATCATTCCAGATCAGGGCCAGCGCCGCGCGGCGGGTCGGGTCGGAGATCGCGTCCAACAAATCCTGCATGACTGTTTCTTATGCGTATCAGCGCATATGCGTCTTGATTCATATCAACGGCGCGCGTGAAAAGCGCCCCGCGGTACCCGCAAGCGTGGGAGGCTCTCCGAAACCATGCCTCGATTTTGAAGTTCAGCTGAAGTCGTTGCTGATCTCGCTTCGCTTTGGACGCTATGACGGAAAACCAGAAGGATATGCATTCTGCACCGGCATTTCGGCCACAACGCCGGCGCAGAGTTTTAAAATGAATTAGGAGTTCTCGGAGGTGACAGGTCCCGGCGCCTGCCTGCCGGCAGGCAGCACGACCACCTTTGCACCGTCCGGCACACGGCGATAGAGATCCATGACGTCCTGGTTCATCATCCGGATGCAGCCTGACGACATGGACTGGCCGATCGACCATGGTTCGTTGGTGCCGTGGATCCGGTAAAGCGTATCCTTGCCATCCTCGAACAGATAGAGCGCCCGGGCACCGAGCGGGTTCGTCGGCCCGCCATCCATTCCGCCTGCCCATTTCTGATAGGTGTCCGGATCTCGCCTGATCATGTCCTGCGTCGGCGTCCATGTCGGCCATTCGCGCTTGTAGGCGACATTGGCCGTACCGGACCATTCCATGCCTGCACGACCGACACCCACGCCGTAGCGCATGGCCTTGCCGTCATCCATCACCAGATAGAGGAACCGGTTTTCCGGATCGACGACCAGCGTGCCCGGCTGCTCGCCGGTCGGATCATCAACGATCTGGCGCCGGAATTCGGGGTCGAACTGCCTCAGATTGACGGCCGGTACATTGAACGGCTCATCGGTGACGGCCGCGTATCGCGCGTCCTCAAGAACCGGCTTCGGCATTTCCGGCTGAGGGGGCGCACCAGTTGATGCGCAGGCAGAAAGACCTGCGACCACGAGCACCGGAAGCAACCTGACGGGAAGATACCTCATTCGACGCGTTCTCCCGCGGCATGACGGCGCCGGGCCTCCGCCACCGTTTCCCTGAAGCCATCGTAATCGAGCGTCGACGTCATCATCGGGCCAATCAGATAGGTCGGCGTCGACACAAGGCCGAGCGCGTCGCCCTGTTCCATCGTGCGCCCCAGAAGCGCGGCGATCTGGTCGTGATGGCCGGTGACGTCATCCTGCAACTGCTGCATGTCGACGCTCGTCGCGCGCACCGCTTCGAGCATCTGGTCCTCGCTGACCTGATGACCCGGCACGGCCATCAATGCGTGATGCACTTCGTCATATTTGCCCTGATACTTGGCCGCGAGCGCCAGTTGCGCGCCATAGACAGAAGCCTCCGAAAGCACCGGCCAGTCCTTGTAGACGAGCCGGATATTGCCATCCTCTTTGACGATGCGGTCGAGGTCGGGCGCCGACTTCTTGCAGAACGGGCAGTTATAATCGAGGAAGGCGACGATGGTGACGTCACCCTCGGGATTGCCCGCCTCGGGCGCGTCGGGGTCGTGCAGAATGGCGTTGATGTCAATATTCTGGGTCATTGCGGGCATGCCCCCGACAACTGTGAAAGCCGCCAGCATGGCGGCGGCCAGGAAGGTCCTGCGCTTCATATCGGTCTCCTTCATTGGTCCTCAGGCGCCGGCCCGGGACAGGTTTTGAGCGATGGTTTCGGTGGTGATGGCGCCGGTGATCCGCGAATTGCCGACCTCCTGGCCGTCGCGATCGACGAGGAAGAGCGTCGGCGGGCCGACGACGGAAAACCGGTCCATCAATGCCCGCGCGTCGCGGTTCTGACGGGTGACGTCGACAATGATCACGGCAACGTCCCGAAGGCGCGCGGCAATCGCCGGTTCGGCCATGATCTTCTCGTTGGACTTGCAGATCGTGCACCAGTCAGCGGTGAACGAGACCAGCACCGGCGTTCGCCCGGAGCCGGCAAGCGCTTCGTCAAACGCAGACAGAGAAGTGACCTGCTTTTCAGCGACCTGATGCCGGGGTTCAGAAGCGCCGGCCAGAAATGCCAGCGGACGCAGCGGGTCGCCTTCGCCGGCCGCCGCGCCGACAAGCATGACCGCGCCGGCAATGAACGTCACGAGACCGCCGGCCTTGGCTGCGCGCTGTCCCCAGCCGCTTGTGGCAGAAAGGCGATCAAAGGCGCCGGCAAAGACGGCGAGACCGATGGCCACCGCGCCCCAAAGGGCAAGCGAGACGGCCGGCGGCAGAAGCCGCGCAACGAGCATCACGGCGACGCCAAGAAAGACGATACCGAAGGCCTGACGGATCACGACAAGCCAGGGACCGGATTTCGGCAGGATACGGGCCCCGAAGGTGCCGAAGGCAATCAGCGGCATCCCCATTCCGAGCCCCAGTGCAAAAAGCGCGATGGCGCCCTTGGCCGCCTCGCCGGTCTTGATGGCATAAAGCATGGCCGCCGCCAGAGGCGGGGTGACGCAGGGGCCGATGATGAGCGCGGAGCCAAAGCCCATAACAGCGGCGCCCGCCACCGAACCACCGCGACCGTGACCGGCAAGACGTGAGGCAAGCCCCGGGGGCAGTTGAAGCTCGAAAACACCGAACATGCCGAGGGCAAGCACCACGAACACGGTCGCCGACAGGCCAAGCGCCCAGGGCGTCTGGAGCGCCGCCTGCAGATTGGCGCCGGACAGGCCGGCGAACAGGCCGACCAGCCCGTATGCCGCGGCCATCGCCAGCACATAGGAAAGCGACAGGATAAACCCCCGACCGGTCGAAAGCCTTTTGCCCGCTCCGGCCAGCGTGGCCGACAGGATCGGAATCATCGGGAAGACGCAGGGCGTCAGCGACAGCAGCAGGCCGAAGCCCAGAAATCCCGCAACCATCAGGAATAGATTGCCGGTGAGATAGGATGCCGTCCGATCGGCTTCACGCGTTCCGTCCGCCTTGCCGGTGGTGTCCGGATCGGTTTGTCGAATGATCGTCGGGGTTTGCCAGGGACCGCGCTCGGCCGCGGCAGCGCTCAGCCGGCTCTCGCTCCCCGATATCGAAAGGTTTGCCAGATCAAGGGTCTTTTCGACCGGCGGGTAGCAAATCCCCTGTTCGGCACAGCCCTGATAGGTCACCGTCAGCGTACCGGTTACAGGCTGTTGCGGGAGCGCGGCCCTGACACGATTGTGGTAGACTTCCACACGGCCGAAGTTCGGATCCTGTTTTTCTTCGCCTTTAGGCAAGGCGAGTGGAACCGGTGCTCCGTCCTCGCCTGCCTTCAGGCTGTCGCGATAAAGATAGGTGCCTGGCGCGATCGTCCAGTCCAGCGTTACGGCGCCTTTGCTGTCGCGGTCGGCCTGCAGGCGAAAGACCTCATCGGCTGGTCGTGGCATCTCAGCGCAGGAAACGCCCGCCATGCCGGCAAGCAGCAAAACGGCGACAGGGAAGGCAAGCAGGAACCTGATCATTGCGGTCATGGGCCATTCTCGATTGAGCAAGTGGCCCCAGATCGTTGCGTCAGCTTAAGCCAGTCTTAAGCTTTCGGGAAAAGAAGGGTCCCGTTCATACGGGAAGACGGAAAACGCCATGCGCATACTTGTGATCGAGGATGATCCCGTCCTGGCCGATGGCCTTGCCGTTGGCCTGGGGCTGAATGGCGAGACTGTCGATGCCGTCGCCACCTGTGTGGATGCGCGCGCGGCAATCAGTGCCGGCCGGTTCGATGCGATCATCCTCGACCTCATGCTGCCGGACGGCTCCGGGCTCGACCTGTTGGCAGAGATAAGACGGGCCGGCAACCGGACGCCCGTGTTGATGCTGACCGCGCTTGACGAAACGTCGGACCGGATCCGCGGGCTTGATGTCGGCGCCGACGATTACATCGGCAAGCC
Organism: Martelella sp. NC20; assembly: GCF_013459645.1. Lineage (NCBI taxonomy): Bacteria > Pseudomonadati > Pseudomonadota > Alphaproteobacteria > Hyphomicrobiales > Aurantimonadaceae > Martelella > Martelella soudanensis. The sequence continues at coordinate 163,490 of NZ_CP054861.1, read as the reverse complement.
CTTCGATCTGGAGGAACTCGCCGCGCGTCTGCGCGCCGTCACGCGCAGGGGGCATGGGCGCGCCGGACCGACCCTGACCGCCAATGGCATCGCGCTTGACCCTTCCAGGATGCTGGTGAGCGTTGACGGACGGGACGTCATCCTTTCACGCCGCGAATTCGCGATCCTGATGGCGCTGATGGAGCGGCCAGGCGTTATCCGATCCCGGCAGGAGCTCGAAGACCGGCTCTACGGCTGGCAGGAAGAAATCGAGAGCAACGCCATCGAGGTCCACATCCATAACCTGCGGGCCAAGATCGGCCGGACCAGCATCGACACGGTTCGCGGGCTTGGCTACCGCATGAGGCCGGTCTGATGAACTCTCTGCGCCGCCGCCTGTTCATTCTTCTGGTTGTCGCTTCCGCCGCCATCTGGGCCGCGGGCGTGATCTGGATTTCCACATGGAGCCGGCTGGAGGTTCAGCACGTGCTCGACACCCGCCTCCAGGAGGCCGCACGCATGGTGCATTCGCTGGTTTCCACCAGCGATATCAATGCCGCGCGCGAAAATGGCGCGTTTGCGCCGGTTGACTATGAAAAGCAGCTTTCCTGCCAGATCTGGTCGCTCGACGGACATCTTGTTGCCCGTTCCAGCGGTGCGCCGGCTGAAAGCATCGCGCTGAACGAAGCGGGTTTCGGTGACGCCGAGGTCAATGGCGAGGCATGGCGGGTTTACACCATCATTGATGTCGACAAGGGCGTACGCGTGGCGGTGGGCGACCGCATCGGCCTCAGAGACCGGCTGGTGCGCGACCTTCTGGCCGGCCTGGTGATCCCCGCAGCGCTGATATTGCCGGTGTTCGGCTTCCTGATCTGGCTCAGCCTCGGGCGCGGCCTTCGTCCGCTCAACCGTATCGCCCATGATATCACGGCCCGCGATGGCGAAGACATGCGCGCCATCGATGCCGAGGACGCGCCGCTGGAAGTGCGGCCGCTCGTGGATGCGCTGAATGGCCTGTTCGGCAAGGTCGATGCTGCCCGCAGACACGAGCGCGAACTGACAGCCTTCGCCGCCCATGAGCTGAAAACCCCGCTTGCCGGACTGCGCATGCAGGCCCAGATCGCCCGCGCGGCCAAGGACGACACGATCCGCGACCAGGCGCTTGGCCAGATCCTCGTCTCGGTCGACAGGACCGACAGGCTGGTTCGTCAGTTGCTGACGCTGGCGCGACTGGAGGCCGAACCGGAGAAGGTCAGGCGTGAGCGGCTCATCATCGGCGACATACTGGACGATGTCGTCGAAGGCATTCCGAAGAGTGGCGAGACGATGTTCGATGATGAACTCGCCCGCACGGCTTTGGTCACCAACGCCGAGATGCTGCATCTCGTCCTGCGCAACCTGCACGAAAACGCGCTTCAGCACGCCGGGAAGGACGGTCGCGTGCGATGGCGCGTCACGGCCAATGGCGCGGGAATTTGCGTCGAGGACAGCGGGCCAGGCGTGCGCGAAGACGATCTGGCATTGCTGACGCGGCGCTTCTATCGCGGTCGCGACAACAGAATGCCGGGAACCGGCCTCGGGCTTACGATAGCAGCGATGGCCGCAAGCCGCCTGGGCGCGGCACTCACCTTCGATAATCTCCCTGACCGCAAGGGCTTCCGCGTGACCATCAGCCCGCTTTGAGATGGCATCGGGAAGGCCAGAAAAGCCGCGAGGTTTCGGCGATTTACCTCAGTCGGCAAACTGCTCATCCGGGGATCGAGAGCCGGACAGGAATTCACACTTGGTCGATTGAGCGGTATTGCACCGCTGAATCCTGGGCGCTTCCTGCACGCTCAGGCACCGGGTTGGGGGGTTCAGAATAAGGAAGCCGCCGCCCTCACGGAAAACGGCCATTTCAGAACGAAATGGTTACCGTTCCCATATGGTCCCGATCAGTGTTGCCTCCGGCGCAGCCTTGTGTGACGACGCAGCACTTTGCAAAGCCATCCGAGATGACGTCTTTCGGCAGATTGCGGCCGATAAAGACCAGCCGCGTCGTGCGCGGCTCTTCAGACTTCCAGGCGCGCTGATGATCGCCTTCGAGCAGCATGTGAACACCCTGGATGACATAGCGATCATCATCGCCGTCAAACGAGACAATCCCCTTCATACGCAGCAGATCGATACCGAAATTCTGAACGGTGGACTGAATCCAGGGAAAGAATTTTTCCGGGTCCATCGGGCGACCTTCGACGAGGGAAAAGCTGTTGATGTGGTCGTCATGCTCGTGATCATGCGCCTCGTCGAGGAATTCGGGTTCGACCTCGAGAACCCGGTCGAGGTCGAAAGCCTTGCGATCGAGAAGACTGGCGATATCAAGGTCGCAACGTTCCGAGCGCAGGATGCTGGCGGTTGGATTGAGCCGACGGATCCTGTCTTCGGCGGCGGTCAATACGCGCTCGTCGACGAGGTCGACCTTGTTGAGGACGATCGTATCCGCAAACGCGATCTGTTCCTGCACTTCATGCGCCTTATCGAGTTCGTCGAGAAAGTGCTTAGCGTCAACGAGGGTGATGATCGAGTCGAGTCGCGTTTTTGATCGGACGTCTTCATCGACAAAGAAGGTCTGAGCGACGGGTGCCGGATCGGCCAATCCGGTCGTCTCGATCAGAATGCCATCGAAGCGGCCACGCCGACGCATAAGGCTTTCTAGGATACGGATCAAATCGCCGCGAACCGTGCAGCAGATGCAGCCATTGTTCATCTCGAAAACTTCTTCGTCTGTATCGACGACAAGATCGTTGTCGATGCCGACCTCGCCGAATTCATTGACGATGACAGCGAATTTCTTGCCATGCGGCTCCGTCAGTATGCGGTTCAAAAGCGTTGTCTTTCCCGAGCCAAGATAGCCGGTAAGCACCGTAACGGGTGTTTTGGTATTGGCGATGCCAGCCATAATTGAGCCTCGTTCAAACTTGGCGATACGTTATAACATTATAATTATTGACTGATGTAATACCATTACATGCCCACTATCTGTCAATGCCAAGTGCGGCGGCGCAATGCCAACATGTCCAACGCAAGGAGGAATGGTTTGAAACAGCTTTACGAACCGGTTGCCGTAACGCTGCTGACCGGTTTTCTCGGCTCGGGAAAGACTACGCTGATCAATGACCTTGTCGGCGATCCCCGCATGGCCGACACAGCCGTCATCATCAACGAGTTCGGCGCCATCGCCATTGATCACGATCTGGTTCGCACCGGTTCGGAGCGCTACATGCGCACCACGACAGGCTGTCTCTGCTGCTCGGCCGCCAGCGACATCCGCACCTCGCTTTACGAATTGCACGAAGCCCGCATGAAAGGCGAGATCAGTTCTGTCGGCCGGGTCGTGATTGAAACCACGGGGCTTGCCGATCCCGCTCCGATCATCAATAGCGTGATCCCCGGTGGCGCCCCCGCCCTGGGGCTGCGCGACCATGCCGTTGCCCGCCACTTTTATCTCCAGAGCGTCATAACGACCTTCGACACGATTGACGGACGCTCCACGCTCGCAAGTTTCATCGAAGGCTGGAAGCAACTGGCCTTCGCCGACGAGGTGATCCTCACAAAAACCGATGCCGCCAGGGAAGAGCGGGACTGGGCGGCGGAGCTTGGCGTCCTCAATCCCGCAGCGCGCTTTCATGACCGGCACGCGCCCGGCTTCGACCTCGTTTCGCTTTTCGGCGCCACGCCTTACTCCGTCGCGCACAAGGCGGAGGATGTCGTAGGGTGGCTGGCTATGGAGCGTCTTTCCCCCCACCCCGAGCACGAACACGACCCCAATCGCCACGGCGACGAGATCGAGGTCTTCTCACTGTCGAGCGACGTCCCGCTTGATCCCGATGCGATCGGCATCTTGCTGGCCGTGCTCGTCAGTCCGCAAAACAGCGGTCTCCTGCGCATGAAAGGGCTGATCGCCGTCAGCGATGACCCCGAAAGGCCGATGGTGGTCCATGCCGTCCAGCACAAGATGGACCCGACCGTGCGCCTGCCGCGGTGGCCGGGCGAAGAGCGCGGCACACGGCTCGTTCTCATCGGCATGGATCTGCCGGAAAAGCAGATCCGCGAACTGTTCGCCGCCCTCACAGCCCGGTCTCAAAAAAGCAGGAGGAAGCCCGCTTGAGCAATGCATTTGTGAACCCGCTCGCGCCGAAAAAGCCAAGTGTCGTTGAGGCGGCTCGGAAAATCAAAAGCTGGACGCGCGAACTCCTTGAACTGGAGGACGCTGCCGTCGTCTCGACAAGCGAACTGGCCTGCCATCTTCCCGGCTGCCCGCCAAGGGAAACGGTGGTTCTGGTCATGCAACACAGGCAAAACACCGTTCAGTTTTCCATCCACAAAGCCATGATAGACGTCACGCGCGATGATGTTCGAAGGGCCGCGACGCACGAGGAGCGCTGAGGCTGCGCCTTGCGCATCCTGAGTCTGGCTTGCATTTCGCTTGCGTCAAATTGACAAGTTGCAATAAATAGCGGCTTGCATTCTTGTTCTGCGGAGATTGTGAGGCGCACTGCGCCTCGTCAGAACGGCGGGGAGGCTTGAGGCTTGCGGGGATTGAAGGCAGCATTGCGGGAGCTGGCGGCGGCACTGGCCGTGATCGCCGTCTTCGCGCTGTCCTTCGTTTATCAGCCCTACATGTCGGCCCTGACGAACCATGACGACAGTTCGCTTCTGGCGTCTTCCCAGACCGTTCTCTGCGGCAGCGGGCCCGCCGATGACGGCGGCTCAAGCCACGGCCCCTGCCATGCCTGCCGCCTGAAAGCCGCCATCCTGCCGCCGCCGCCGGACGAGGCCGTCCCGGCCTATACCCGCCTTGTCGCGCATCACTTCGCCGTTCAAGACGAAACGCCGTTCCGTGTCGTCCACACAGACCACTACAATCCGCGCGCACCACCGTTTGCAGTCTGATTTTGCAACCCGGCCATCACTGGCCCGAAAATCCAGACAATTGCAAACGGAGTATTTTCCATGAACGCTTTCATGAACCGGCTCGCATGGGCAGGCGCGCTCAGCCTTGCCGGCCTTTCCGCAGCCAACGCCCACATGACGCTCGGAACCGGCGAAGCCGCTGCCGGCGGCAGCTACAAGGCCGTCATCCGCGTGCCCCATGGCTGCGACGGCGCGGCCACGACCGAAATCCGGGTCAAGGTGCCGGAAGGCTTTTACAGCGTGAAGCCGATGCCGCATGCCGGCTGGCAGCTCGAAACCGTCATCGGCGCCTATGCCAACACCTACATGAACCACGGCACGCCGGTCAGCGAGGGCGTCACCGAGGTGATCTGGAACGGCGGCGAACTGCCGGATGCCTTTTACGACGAATTCGTGATGCGCGGCTCGCTCTCGGCCGACATTGCACCCGGCACGGTGCTCTATTTCCCCGCCGAACAGCTTTGCGCCGATGGCAGCGCCAATCACTGGACGGGCATGGGCGAGACCGGCGACGCCGAACCCGCGCCCAAGCTGACCGTCACCGCTGTTGAAGTCGGACAAGGCCATCACCATCACGGCGACCAAGAAGCCATGGCGCCGGAGCATGTCACGCTCGGCGATCTCGACATCACCGATGCCTTTGCCCGCGCCACATTGCCCGGCGCTCCGGTCGGCGGCGGTTTCCTCACGATCACCAACAATGGCGATACCGACGACCGCCTCATGGCCGCCTCTTCCGACGCCGCCGGCGAGCTGCAGCTTCACAACATGCGCATGGATGGGGAAGTGATGAAGATGTACCGGATGACCGATGGCATCCCGGTTCCCGCCCATGAAACCGTGACGCTTTCGCCCGGCGGCATGCATGTGATGTTCATGAAGCTCAACGGGCCGCTCGCCGAAGGCAGCATCGTCGACGTCGAGCTGACCTTCGAAAAGGCCGGCACGGTGACCGTGCCCTTCGCCGTGAAAAGCATCGCAGCGAAGGATGCCGGCCATTCCATGCATGGCATGGACCATGGCGCGATGGACCACGGTGACATGAAGATGGATGCCGGATCCCGGTAACCCCTCCCGCGCGAACGGCCGGACACGCTCCGGCCGTTCATCGTTTTCAACGCCGCGTCATGCGGCGGGCGACATGCCTGCTGCATGTATCGCTGTGGCAAGAGGCAGGATACCAGGATGAAAAATTTTCGACGCGCCCTGTGGGCCGCCATCGTCGTCATCTGCGCCGTGATCGGCTGGCTGGTCTATCAGATCGACGAGACCAACACGGCGATGATGCATGTCCCGATGGGACCGGACTTCACGCTGACCGCCGGTGACGGCTCGCAGATTACCGAGGCCGCCTTCCGCGAGAAGCCAACCGCGCTGTTCTTCGGCTTCACCCATTGCCCGGAGGTCTGCCCGACGACGCTCTACGAGCTCAACAACTGGCTGCACGAGGTCGATCCCAATGGCGACATGATCGACGCCTACTGGGTGACGGTCGATCCCGAACAGGACACGCCGGAGATGATGCGGCTCTACCTCGCCAACGTCACCGACCGCGTCACCGGCATTGCCGGCGATCCGGACAAGGTCCGCGCCATGGCGGACGGTTTCGGCATCTTTTACGAAAAGGTGCCGCTCGATCCGAACGACCCCGACGGCGACTACACGATGAACCATACGGCTTCGGTGTTTCTGCTGAACGATGGCGGCGTGCTGCAGAGCACCATCGCCTATCAGGAGGATCACGATACGGCCATCGAGAAGTTGAAGAGGCTGATCGACACCGACGATGGCTGAGTTGCGCCGAAACCGCGATCTGATCGGCGGTATCGTGCTGGCGTTCTTCCTGCTGTTCTCGCTGGCGCCGGCCGGTATCATGCCGGTTTCGACGCCGGAAGGCGTCAAGGTCGTCATTTGCACGGTGACCCTGCTGACCTTGGCACTCGGCACCCTAGGCCGTAAACCCATAAATGGGGTTCACATGGGTGCGATGACTTGATTCAATGGTTTCTGGAAAGGAGACCATTGATGCGCCGACGTTTTGACCTGACGGATTTCGAGTGGGCGGTGATCGAGCCGCTTCTGCCCAATAACAGCCGCGGCGTACCGCGGGTCGATGACCGCCGTGTGATCAACGGCATACTCTGGCGCTTTCGTACCGGCAGCCCATGGGCCGATGTTCCGGAACGCTATGGCCCTCACACCACCTGTTATAATCGCTTTGTCCGCTGGCGGCGGGCTGGTGTCTGGGATCACCTTCTCACGGCGATTTCTTCCGCCTTCGACGGCGATATTCAGATGATCGACTCGTCTTGTGTTCGCGTGCATCAGCATGGCGCCACCGGTAAAAAGGGGGCGCCAATCGAAGCATGGGACGTTCCAGAGGCGGCCTGACAACGAAGATCCACGCTCTCGTCGATGCCGATGGGCTGCCGATTGATCTTCGCCTCTCAGAAGGTCAGCATGCTGATTGTCGCTACGCCGAAGATCTGCTCACCAGACTTCATGCCGGAACGACGCTTTTGGCAGATCGTGGCTATGACACCAACGCCATCCGCGCCACGGCAACTCAGGCGAAGGCATTCGCCAACATCCCGGCGAAGCGAAACCGAAAAAAGACCTTCGCTTTCAGTTCGTTCCTCTATCGCTATCGAAACCTCGTCGAGCGGTTCTTCAACCGCATCAAAGAAGCGCGTGGAATTGCAACGCGTTACGACAAACGCGCCGACAACTATCTCGCGGCAATCAAGCTCTTCTCTGTGCGACTATGGTTAAAGCGTTACGAGTCTACGGCCTAGGATGCCAATCCGGTTTCGGCGCATTTCATTGCGGCGTTGATTTGCGAAAAGAGGTCGCTCACCTCTTCATCGCTTATCGAGATATGAAGATATCGTTCCAGAGAGGCAAATAGTCCGGATATCGAGTCGTTGCATCGCCTAAGAGCTGCCCCCGCCTCGACTTCGGTAATGCCCAGCCTCTGCGAAAGGAAGGTTTGCAGGATCTTCATCGCGTAAGGGTTTGGCAGGATAAACTCGGGCCTGGTATGCGGCCCGACCTGTCTCCAGGGCAGATCCGACGGCATGAGACGCAAGTCGATGCTCGCCTTGATGTTTTCGCTGGATGTGCCGATCAACAGACGGGCATTCTCATCCTCCAGCACCCATTTGCCTCGTTCGGGATGCCAGACGGCCAAGTCTCTTCCTTCGATGCAAACAGTGACCTGTCGGGACTCGTTCGGGTGCAGAAATGTTTTTGCAAATCCCTTGAGTTCACGCACGGCTCGACCGACCTGTTTTCCTTTTGCGTCCAGATAGATCTGGGATATTTCCGCGCCCGCAACATTGCCAATATTGGTCAGGGTGAACGATACGGAAATAGTTCCGTCGATGGAAATGCCATCACTGGAAAGCGCAGGCTGATCGTATCGGAATTGCGTGTAGCTTAAGCCGTGGCCGAATGGAAACAGGGGTCTTACTTTCCCTTTTAGATACCCCCTGTAGCCGACATGAATGCCTTCCGAGTAATAGTACTTATCGAGTTCGCCCGGATAGGACAGATGTCCCGGCACGTCCTCAAGCCTTTGCGGGAAGGTGACGGAGAGCTTGCCGGAGGGCGTGACTGCTCCCGAAAGCAGGTCGGCCACGGCGCCTCCCAAGGCCTGGCCGGGGTAAAAGCAGATCAGAAGAGCTGCGATCTTGTCGATCCAGGGCATTTCGACAGCGTCTGGACAGCTCAGGACAACGACAAGCCTGTCGCTGACGGCGGCCAGCGCCTCGATCATGTTATCCTGGCCGGGACCGAGACCGAGCGTGACGCGGTCCCGCCCCTCTCCATCGCCAAGACCTTCCGTAGACACGAAGGCAATGACCGCATCCGCCGCTGCAGCACATTCCAGCGTGTCTGCGTCCAAATCGGGCCGATGGCTGATCTTTACCTTCTCACCCAGCGATTTTCTCAATTCCTCCAGCGGGGCATCGATCATCGTGGGCAAGGTCGTGGCGCAACCAGATCCCTGAATCACCGGGGTCAACGCATCGCGCCCCACCACCAGAACGGATTGCACGTCACGCAGGGGAAGGAGGTTTCCCTCATTTCTGGCGAGAACGATCGAGGCGGCGGCCATGGCGCGTGCGCGTTGATGATGCGCCGCGTGATCACATCGCTCGACGGAATGCGCGCGGCCGCGTTCGATCCGGCCCAATAGGTCGAACATACGGGCACAGGCCTTGTCTGCGGCTTCCTCGGGAATTTCGCCATCCTCGAGCGCCTGTTCCAGCCGGGCAATGCGGCGCGGACTTTGAGGCATGTCGAGGTCGCAACCGGCCATCAGGGATGCCGGTCGATCCTTGATCGCGTTCCAGTCGGAGACGACAAGCCCGTCAAAGCCCCATTCATCCCGGAGAACCTCCGTCAGCAGCCAATGGTTCTGGGAGGCTTCGACTCCGTTGAGGAGATTGTATGACGACATCACTGTCCAGGGACGGCTCTCGCGAACAGCGATTTCGAACCCCTTGAGATAGATTTCCCGCAACGCCCTCTCATCGACGATGCTGTCCATGGTCATGCGTTCGTTTTCGCAATTGTAACAGGCAAAATGCTTCAGCGAAGCGCCAACGCCCTGGGACTGTATTCCACGGATGACGGACGCCGAAAGCTTGCCGGCCAGAAACGGATCTTCCGAGTAATATTCATAGGCGCGGCCGGCAAGCGGCGTACGACGGATGTTGATCCCCGGTCCCAGCAGAAGATCGACGCCCAAAGACCGGCATTCCCTTCCAAGCAGGATCCCGAGTTCCTCCATCAACGCCGTGTCCCAACTGTTTCCCAAGGCAGATCCATTCGGGAAACAGGTTGCCGGTTTGATTTCGCCCGCCGCGTCCTCGATCTCGCTGGCGCGCTGATTGACGGTGTTCAGAAAGGCATCCAGCTCTTCTCCCGGCGCAAGTTCACCGTCAATCTGCGCAATATCATACCTCAACCCATAAGTGCCGTCCGTCATGACCACCGGATCGATGCCCAGCCGCTGGAGCCTTGCGGACTTCCACATGCCGTTGCCAGACAGGAACGCGGCCTTTTCGGCTGCGGTCATGCTGGCAAGCAGCTCCGGGGCTCTTTTATCTTCCATGAGGTCAATAGAGGGCGAAGAAGGCATGTTCGGTTCCTGGTCTTGCGGGTTGGGCGCTGGGCGAGCGGTTCAGGATCGTTGTTTGCAGAGATCAACGAGCGCTGCCGGAAAGGCCGTCTTCAGGCGGCATCGTGTTGCCTTTCGATGGGCGCGGCTTCCCAGTCGGTTCGAAGCAGGGACATCAGGATGAGATCCATCCTCCGGCCATCCGGATAGCGCAGTGCGCTGCGCATCAGGCCCTCTTCGACGAATCCCACCTTGGAATAGAGATGCCTGGCACTCAGGTTGGAAGGCAGGACATCGAGCCATAGTCTGTCATTGTCGAGATCTGCAAAAACCTCTCCGGCGATGCATCGGACAAACTCGGTTCCAATCCCGCGATCCTCGGGATGGACGGCGATCCGGTTCAGATTGACCACGCCCATGCCGTCGTCATTCTGCCGCAGAACGGCAAAGCCAACCGGCTTGTCGCCGAACACCGCAATGTAATAACGGCATCCAGTCGTGCCCAGCTTCTTGGCATGAGCCTCCGCATCATAGGCGCCGACGCGTTCGGCATAACCGGGCTGCCGTTCGACTGTCATGATAAAGCCGATATCGTCGGCGGTTGCCCGACGGATGGCCAGATTTTGTTGGTCTGTCATTTTCTGTTTCTTGTGTTGCTTTGAATGGCCTGTCTCAAACGGAGCGCCTGGGCCTGACTTCGGCGATATCGGCGCTTTGCCAGCCATGATCACGGGTGAGATAGGAGATCTGGCTGTAGCCGGCGGCGCAAATGGCTTGCCGGGACTGTTCGAGCCCGACGCCAACAGTGTCCACGCCGTGACTGTCATCTCCGAAGGTGGCCGGAATCCCCATTTGTCTGGCGCGCGACAGAATTTGCGGCAGAGGATAGACTGGACCATAGCCATTGCGGAATGCCGCGCAGTTCACGTCTATGACGCCACCATATGCCTGGATCGCATCCAGAAGCCGTTCGATCTCCTTGGCGACCCGGTCGGAGAAGGAAAAGCCCGGCGGTTCGAATTTGCGCACCAGATCGAGATGGGCGACGATGTCGGGGCGCAACTGTTCGACCATGTCGGTCACGGATCGAAAATAGGCCAGTTGCAGCGCTTCCGTGCCGCCCAGATCTTCGGCCAGCCGACTTGTCTCCTGCGGGGAATAGTCTACCCATCGACCGTTGATGTCATGGACGCTTCCCACGACATAATCGAAGGGATGGGCGCTTTTCAGCGACAGCATCGCTTCGAGCCAGTTCTCCGGCGGCAATTTCTCGGTCTCGAAGCCGACCAGCAACTCGATATGCCGGGCATATTCTTCGCGCAATGCGAACGCGCGGATCACATATCCCTCAAACGCCCTGATCAGTCCTTCAATGCCGAGCCTTTCCTCGCCGGGATAGAGATCCTGTTCTCTGTAGCGCGGGCAATGTTCGCTGAGGCCGTAATGGGTGAAGCCTTCGTCAATGGCGGCCTGAACAACCTGCTGCAGAGAGGAGGAAGCGTGATCACAGAACTCGCCCGAATGCCCTCCGTGATAGCTGAACCAGACCATTGCCCATTTCCCCTGCGGCGCGTCAAATTACTCAAACACAAATACGATCAGGCGTCTTTCGCCGGCGAGCGATAGATCGAGCCCTTATAGTCTTCGATGTAGCTTTTCATCAGCGCCTCGACGGCCACGAACTCGGACACCACCTCATCCTGCCGGAAGTCGAGAACCGTGTAGCCGAGCAGTTCTTTTCCATGTTGTGGCGGCATGGACTCGTCGTGGGTAAGGAAACTTGATGCCGCCGCCCAGATAAAGGCCGGTCCGCCCTCGCAGCGCCGATCCAGAACTCTGTGGATGTGACCGACAATGACGGCCTTGATGGCGTGTTCCTCAATGAGAAGCCGCAGGCGTTGCCGCGCCGGCGCGGGAATGGCCCATGCGGGGCGATCCGGCTCGTCCCAGTGTTCCAGAAAAAGCGGCATGTGGGAAAAGAGCGCGAGTTTTCTCTCGCCGCGGCCCTCGGCGGCCTGTTCCAGTGATGACCACTGCGCGCTTTCCTCCGGGAGGCCTGTGGCGAGGATCTGGCTGTTGACGCCCAGCAATCGCCACCCGTCAACCGCGTCAGAATGCCAGTGCCAGGGGCCGAAATGCTTTTCCCATTGGGCAAGCCGGTCATTATCCGCCGGTTGCAGCGTGTCGCGGGCGATGTCGCCAACGTCATGATTGCCCGGCAGAACAAGAACCGGCGCCCGCAGCGCCGCGATGGCATCGCGCCCGAAGGCCCGGTCAGCGTCCAGCTTGGCGCCATCAAGGGTGAGATCGCCAAGCACCACAATGAGATCGATGTCGGATCGCTCATTCACGTGGCTTACAACCTTCTCCCAATTGGGAACGAAGACAGGTTTTTCAGTGCCGATATGCGCGTCGGCCAAAACAGCAATTTTCATGAAAATTCTTGCCTCAAGCAGGAAGGTCTACCCTCGAGCATTTCCGGTGAAATCGGGATCACTGGAAATGCTCCAGAAGAAATGCAAGGCGGCTCACAGCGGGGCCGCCTGAACGATGGTCAGAATAGACTCGACATTGAAGGCCAGCCGCTCGGCTTGCGCCTTCTTGGTCATCAGCCGGCGACCGTAGACGATGGAGCTGGTGGCGTGATTGGTCAGATAATAATAGCAAACAGAAGTAATGGTCAGGCTTAGCTGCACCGGATCGATACCGGGCCGGAACACGCCTTCCGCCACGCCTCGGGCGAGAACCTCCTCCACAAGATCCTGCGAATGTTCCGCGCCTTCCCGAAGTATCCGGGAATGGCGGAAATTCTGCGCCTTGAGCAGGTTTTCCTCATTCAGCAGCGTTATGAACTCCGGATGGTCCAGATAGTAGTTCCAGACAAAGGTCACGAGCTCGGCAAGCGCTTCGCGTGGCGGCAGCCGATCGAGCTCAAGCGCGGCCTCTGCCGCCCAGAGATCGAGATAGACCTTCTCTATGACCGCCAGGAACAGTTTCTCCTTGTTTCCGAAGTAGTGATAAAGCATGCGCTTTCCGATTTCGGCGCGCTCGGCGATTTCATCCACCCTGCCGCCTGCGAAGCCCTTCTCGGAGAACTCCAGAATTGCCGCCTCCAGAATGCGGTTGCGGGAGCGGTCCGGGCGCCGGGGATGGCGCGGAGCAGACGGTGTCTCCGTTTCAGGCACATCAGCGATATCGGGGGCATTCTTCATCTTGTCTCATTTCCATCGGCCACGCACACAAGCTCCACGCAACGGCTTGGTCATTTCCTGTTCCGCCTGATCGCGCGATTCTTGCTGCCATCAACATGGCAAAATGCCTCAAAAGTCGTCCTTCAGACCCGGCAGTCCTCTTCGCCGCCTTGCAGGCCATTCGCTGCCTGACAGGGTGATCGCCGCGTCGCCAAATTCCCCGATCAAGAGCCATTGGGACACTCGTTTCACCCGTTCTTTTCAGCTTCTCAAGGCTCGGTATATGTGACTGTATAGTTATTTGTCAATGTAAACCATTTGAATTCATTTAATAAATTTTTCTCAAAAGAGATACCCCTGTCATCGATCTGTCAACTTGGGTGCCTATAGAGACCTCACGAAAAGCGATCCGGCACAGTCCGGTGAGATCTGCAAAATCAAGTTGGAGCGACGCAATGAATGGTCGCGGGATCAAGATAGCCAATGTCAGGAAGCACTTTGGAGGAACGGAAATCCTCCAGGGAATTGATCTCGACATCCAGCCGGGAGAATTCCTGACGCTGCTTGGCCCGTCGGGATGCGGAAAATCGACCTTGCTGCGCATGATCGCGGGGTTCGAACAATTGAGTTCCGGCTCGATCCATATCGGCGCGCAGGAGATCACGCAGCTGCCCCCAAAGAAGCGCGACGTCGCCATGGTGTTCCAGTCCTACGCGCTCTATCCGCATATGAGCGTCGCGAAGAATATCGGCATGCCTCTGGAAATGAGCCGCCTGTCCTTTCGGCAGAGACTACCTGGTAGCCGGCTGCTCTCGCGGAAGGTCCGCCAGACGCATCGGGAGATCGCGCAGAGCGTCGCCAGGGTGGCGGGGCAGCTCGACCTTCAGCATCTGCTGGATCGCAAACCGGCGCAGCTGTCCGGGGGGCAGAGACAACGCGTGGCCGTTGGGCGCGCCATTGTCCGGCAGCCATCGGTCTTTCTCATGGATGAGCCGCTTTCGAACCTCGATGCCAAGTTGAGAATTCAATTGCGAGAAGAAATTTCCGATCTGCATCGGCGCACCGGCATCACATTCCTCTATGTCACCCATGACCAGACGGAAGCCATGGCGATGTCCAGTCGGGTCGCGGTGATGCAGGCCGGACGCATCGTGCAATGTGCAAGACCGCAGGACATCTACAATCGCCCCGCCGAGCTTGCCGTCGCTCGCTTTGTTGGCTCCGTCGCCATCAACGAATTGCCGGTGACGGTTGCCGACGGCGATATCCAGTTGGCGCGGACATGCCTCAATCTGAGCACATCCGATGCGCCGGACGGCGACTACATCCTCGGTCTGCGCCCGGAATCTCTGGATGCCGTCCCCCTGGGCGGCGAAGCGGATTTCACGTTGCCGCTCACGCATGTGGAGTTTTCCGGCTCGGAAGTCACGCTGCGTTGCGATGGATCGGCGCTTGGCGTCGAGCGGATCCGGATGCAGATGCGCGCCGAACGCTTCGAACGCTTGCGCAATGATGGCGGCATCAATGACAGGGTCGCGCTGCGCATTCTCCCGCAGAATGCCCTCCTGTTTTCAAGCGCGGGCCAATTGATGCCGGCGCCTCTCAGGATAATGGGCACAGACTGATGACCCACGCCCTCTCCGTTTCGAGCGAAGCCCCGCCTGCCGTCGCACCGATCGGCAAAAGCGATGGCGGAGGCTACAAGGCCTATGCCTATTACTTTTCCGCGCCAGCCTTCCTGTTGCTTTTTGCAACCGTGATCGCGCCGGTCATTGTCGTCTTCATCGTCAGCCTGACCGACTACAAGCTGGGGCGCGCTTCACTGTCCCTTGTCGGGCTGGGGAATTACGAAAGGCTCATCCGCGACCCCTATTTCTGGAACGCCCTGAAGAACAGCGCGATCTATACCTCGCTTGTGGTGCCCATCTCGGTCGGTCTGGCGCTGATACTGGCGGCTCTCCTCAACAACAGAACGCGCTCTCGCCGGTTTTATGAAATCATCTACTTCCTGCCGGTCACCAGCACGTTGACTGCCATGTCGATTGTCTGGAGCTACCTGCTGAACGGCAATATCGGCCCGCTGGCGACGCTGATGACGTCCCTGGGCATGAGGCCGTTCGATTTCTTTGCCGATAGCGATCTCGCCCTCATCGGGCTTGCCATTATCGGCATCTGGCATTCGCTCGGGTTCAACCTCATCCTGTTTCTGGCCGGGTTCACCACAATTTCAAAGGAATTGACGGATGCGGCCCAACTGGACGGGATCGATAATTTCTGGGATCGCATCCGCTACGTCATCTGGCCGCTGATTGCGCCGACAACCATTGTCGTGATCACCATCAGCTGCATTCAGGCCTTTCAGGCGTTTGATACCGTCGCCGTGTTGACCAATGGCGGTCCGTACGGCGCAACCGAGATGTTGCTCTACAAGATCAATCAGGACAGCTTTGTCGGCCTCAAGGCGGGATATGGCAGCGCCCTTACGGTCATCTACCTGGCCCTGATCGGCCTTTTCAGCATCTTCCAGGTTATGGCGAACAACAGGAAGGCGCATTTCTGATGGCTGTCCGCTTGTTTCGCCATACCAGGATCGTCGCCGTTCATGCCTTCCTGATGCTGACCGCCGTGCTGATGGTCTATCCCTTCTTCTGGATGTGGCGGGCGTCTTCCAAAAGTGCCGGCGCGATTTTCGGCGCCGTCTCCAATCCGCCGGCCGTCTGGGATTCGATTGCCGAGAACTACGGGCGCGCCCTGTTCGAGACGCCCCTTCTCCGTTTCATGCTGAATGGCCTGATCATGACGGGCGGGATTCTGATTGCCCAGATCCTGACAACAGTGATCTGCGCCTTTGCCCTGGCCAAATATGACTTCAAGGGCCGCAGGATTCTCTTTGCCCTTGTCCTGCTCAGCCTGGCTGTGCCGGCACAGGCGACGGCGTTGCCGATTTTCATCGTCCTGGCAAAGGTCGGGCTGCTGGACACCTATTTCTCGATGATGGTGCCTTACCTGACCTCGGGTTTCGCGATCTTTCTGTTCCACCAGTTCATCAAGTCCTTTCCGGACGAGATCCTCCTCGCTGCCCGTCTAGACGGCATGAGCGAGATCGAAATCGTGTTTCGCATCGTCATGCCCGCCATGCTGCCGGCGATCGCAGCCTTCGCGATTTTCTCGGTAACCTTTCACTGGAATGACCTTTACTGGCCGATGATCGCCATCCGGTCCGCAGATATGGCCCCTCCGACCCTGGGGCTGCTTTTCTTCCGCAGCCAGGGAGGGGGCGGCGACAGCTTCGGTCCCCTGATGGCATGCGCCACCCTCGTCACCGCTCCGCTCATTTTGGTTTCCCTTATCGCTCAGCGAAAGTTCGTCCAGGGCATCACGATGACCGGGGTCAAGTGAACTGGATCTGCCGGATCGCTCCGGCAGGGCCCGTGTTTTCCTCGCAACCCGCACACAACCATCCAAAGGAACTGCAATGCGTAGACTGAAAGCTACTCTGGCCGCGACGGCCACCCTGCTGTCGCTTGCTTTGCCAGCCTGGGCCGATGAGCCTGTCACTCTCACCTTCTACCATCCGCAACTGCCGTGGATCGGCAGCGTGATCGAAAGCTTCAATGCTACGCACACGGGCGTGGTGATCGAGGATCAGGCCCCGGCGGAGAACTACAGCGCGGGTGACCAGAATGTCATTCGCGGCCTGATGACCAATTCCGCCCCCGACGTCTACCTCGCCTCCTATTCCGGCGTCCCGAGCCTTGCGTCCATTCTCGAGGATCGCGGGCTTGACGTTTCCCTCTCCGGGTTCATGGAGGAGGAGGGCGAGGCCTGGGTCGAGCAGAATTATGCCGATGCCATTCTTTCCCTCGCCAGGGTCGGGGACGAGCAGTATGCGATGCCGTTCACCGCGTCCCTTCCCATTGTCTATGTAAACAAGGAAATGATCGAGGCGGCCGGCGGCAGCGTCGATGACTTCCCGACCACCTGGGACGGCGTGATCGAACTGGCTCAGAAGGTCAACCAACTGGGTGACGGCAGTATCGGCCTCAGTTTTTCCGTTGGCGGACTGAGCGATGACTGGTTCTGGCAGATGCTCGTCATGGCGTCCGGAAACAGCATGCTCAATGCCGAAGCAACCGGGATCGGCTTCGACAATGCAGCCGGAATGGAAGCTCTGCGCATCACCCAGGACATGGCGGTCAAGACCGATATGACGGTCTATGCCACGCCAACGCCCGCGACCCAGCAGTTTCTGGCAGGCAAAGTCGGCATGGTCGTCGAATCTCCATCTGAAATCGTCGGCTACGGCAAGGCGATCGGCGATCGCTTTACGATGCGCACTGTCAAATTCCCCTTGATTGATGCCGAAAACGGCGGCCTGCCGGCTGGCGGCGCGGCCCTGATGATGCTTGCTCAGGATGAAAAGAAACAGGCCGCCGCCTGGGAGTTCATGAAATACATGACCAGCGGCGAAACCCAGGCAAATGTTTCCAGGGCGAGCGGATACATGCCGACAAACAAGCAGACGGCGGAGGTTCTCAAAGACTTCTATGCCGAGAACCCGAACTTCCTGACGGCCTTCAGCGAAATGGATGCGGCCAGGCCCTGGTTTGCCTATCCGGACAACACGGCCGACGATGTCTGGAAGGGCGTTGCACCGGTTCTCGATCAACTGCAGCGCGGCAAGATCTCGCCGCAGGAGGCGATGACGATGGTGCGCGATCACGTCACTTCGGTTATGGCCAACAAGTAAGCTGGCATTGTTTTACGAATAGAAAAACAGCCGATCCAACATTAAAGCTCTGGCACGGCCAGAGCTTTTTTGCATTCACAATTTGTGGCCATGCCCGCCTCGGCTTGTCGCGGGGAAGCCGAACTGGATACGCGCCAGTTCAAGAGCGGTTAATCCGAACATTCGGGATCCTTCCCATCTTGCGATTTACGAACATGCTTCAACTCCGAAAACGAAGGCCTGGGCGTTTCAAAAGTGACGGCTACTTTCGGCGTGGCGTTTCGCCTGGTCGGAGAAGATCTGGCTCATGTCGACGCCGGTGCCGGTAATCCCGAAATCGCGGGCCCAGGTGCAAAGCATCTCAGCCGAGCCGCTGCCGTGATCGAGCACGCTGGCCCCTTGCTCCAGGCAAAGCACCTGTCCGAGCGTGTCATACTTGTCGGGGGGACGGGTTGTGAAGCCGGTGTTTGCGTTCCGTGATGTTGAAAATACGTAGACGTAGTTCTCGGTTTCGTCGGCTTCGGCCCTCCACACGGTTATTTTAGCTTTGGAGGGCCATGTCAGAACAAGTCAAGACAATGACTATTCCTGCTCGACTTCGTCATCGGCGCCACCGGTATGGCAGGCACGGTGAACGATCTTGTCCGCGGGCTGAACTGGAGCCCTCTGGCCACGATGCTGATGATCCTCGGGATCTATCTGGTTCTCGGCATGTTCATGGACACGCTGGCGATGATCGTACTGACCATCCCGATCGTCAGGCCGATCGTCATCGGTCTCGGCTATGCCCCGATCTGGTTCGGGGTGATGATGGTGCTGGTCGCCGAGACCTCGGTGCTGACGCCGCCCATCGGCATGCTGTGCTATGTTGTGCATGGCGTGCGGGGCAGGGGCGACTTGACCGATGTCTTCATCGGCGTGCCCCCCCCCTTCATCATTGCGCTGATGGCAATGATCGCACTGATGCTGGCCGTTCCGCTCCGTCTGCTCAAACTACCTTCAATTCAGCCCGCGCACGGGCAAGTCCAACTCCTGCCGCAATCGGCTCAACGATAGGCACGGCAATCAGGGGTGCGATCGCTCGGGCAGCGTCGGCCAACGGCCCCCCGCCGATCAGGATCACCTCGGCACCATCTTCCGAAATGGATTGCCGGCAGGCCAGCAGCAGAGCCTCGCGAAGGCGCGGTGGGTCGTGCATCACCTCCTCGGGGCCAGCGAGGCGCACGCAGATGAGGCTCTCGCCATGGCCGAGCCGAATGGCCCGCGAAATGATTGCCGCCTTCAGTCTGGGCGTTGTGGTCACAATGCTAAAGCGGCGCCCTCCTTGGGTCGCATCCCTCATTCCGGCCTCCGCAATGCCGGTTACAGGGATGGCAATTCTGGCGCGAAGCCGGTCGAGCCCCGGGTCGCCGAAGCCCGAGATCAGCACGCCGTCAAACTCGCCCCCACCAAGCTCTTCACCGCGCGCGATGACCATTTGTGCGGCGGCCTCGAGCGCTGCTTCATCGGCGACGATCATGGGACCAGCCGGGGCGGTGAAACCTGTGAAGACAATATCGGGACCGGCGGTCTCCGATGCTATCTCCGTCATGCGCGCGGTGGTTTCTTTGTTTGCATTGGGGTTAAGAAGCGCAATACGGATCACGCAGGCACACCCTCCACCCGGATGCAGGCCACTGTCCTGTTTCCTGCAATGTGCCCCAGGGGCGGAATGCCGGCCCGACACGCCGCCGATGCGAGAGGGCAACGCGGCGAGAACGCGCAACCGGGCGGCATATTGGCCAAATCCGGCGGCATGCCCGGTATGGCCTCGATGCGCTGCCCCGCCATGGCGCCGTGGATGGTCGAGGACAGCAGTCCCCTGGTATAGGGGTGGGCGGGAGACTTCAGCACTTCGGAGGCCGTCCCGGCTTCGATAATGCGGCCAGCATACATGACGGCGATCTGGTCCGAGATTTCGGCAGCCACGCCAACGTCGTGGGTGACGAAGATCGTGGCCATGCCCAGTTCCTTCTGCAACTCCCGGAGGAGAAGAATGACCTGAATCTGGACAGTGGCGTCGAGGGCTGTGGTCGGCTCGTCGGCCAGCAACAGTTTGGGTGAACAGGCGAGCGCCAGCGCGATCATGGCGCGCTGGCGCATACCGCCGGACATTTCATGCGGATAATTGTCCAGCCGCGATTTTGCCGATGGGATGCGGACCAGTTCCAGCATATCGAGGGCGCGCGCATAAGCGGCATCCCAGGACACGCCTTTGTGGCGCACGACCGTTTCGGCGATCTGCCGGCCAATGGTGAAGACCGGATCGAAGGCCAGCATCGGTTCCTGGAAAATCATTGCTACGCTGCCGCCGCGATAATTGGCCAGGTCATTGCCTTTGAGGGAAAGCACGTCTTTGCCTTCCATTGTGATGGACCCGGTCATGGTCGTCCGCCTAGGCGGCAGGATGCGCAGCAGGGCACGCATGGTAACGCTCTTGCCGCTGCCCGATTCCCCGATCAGGCCGAGAACTTCCCCACGCCCGAGATTGAAGGATATTTTGTCGAGGGTGGTGATCATCCCCCGTTCGGTCGGGAACTGAACAGTCAGGTCTCGCACCGAAAGGAGCGGCGCGTGTGGCGCGGGCGCGGTCATGCGGGTTCTCCTTCGACCCAGTAAGGCGATTGCGCATCATTGCGATGGCACGCTGCGACATGCTCCTCCCCGGCCTCGTATAGCTCGGGAGCAGTGCTTGAACAGGTTGGCCGGGCCAGAGCGCAGCGCGGGTGGAAACGACAGGCGGCCGGCGGGTCAATGGGGCTGGGCGGATCGCCTGACACCGGAGCGGCCTGCGTCCGGTTCTCGGGGTCGAGGCTCGGCATGGAAGCAAGAAGTGCCCGTGTATAGGGATGGGACGACCCGGCGAACAGCGTCTCGGACGGCCCATATTCGACGACCTTGCCGAGATACATCACCATGACATTGTCGCTGATATAGCGCACCACGTTCAGGTCATGGGAGATGAAGATATAGGTAAGGTTCAGCTCTCGCTTCAGATCGATCAGCAGGTTCAGCACCTGCGCTTCGATGGATTTGTCGAGCGCCGAGACTGACTCGTCGAAGATCACCACCTTTGGTCCCAACGCGAGAGCCCGGGCGATGTTGACGCGCTGGCGCTGACCGCCCGAGAGTTCATGCGGATAGCGACCGGCGAAGCGGGCGGGATCAAGCCCCACGCGCTCGAGCAATTCATAGGCATGGCGCCGCGCCTTGTCGGCAGCCTCGCCATGCACGAGCGGCCCGAACATGATCGAGGCCTCGATGGTGAGGCGCGGATTGAGCGAAGCGGAGGAATCCTGGAACACCATCTGCACCTGACGGCGGAAGGCCTTGGTTTCAGCCGCCGATCGGCCGACTGGCCGATCATTGTACAGGATGTCGCCTTGATCCATATCGATCAAGCCCATGATGAGACGGGCTGTCGTCGACTTGCCGCAGCCGGATTCTCCGACGATGCCGAGCGTCGTGCCTTCCGGTATGCGGAAGCTGACATCGGACACGGCCTGCACCGTCTTGGGTGGACGGCCAAAGCCGCCGCCGGACACCGGAAAATGCTTGGTCGTTCGTGCGATTTCGAGAATGTAGCGAGGGGAGCTTGGGGTCTGTTCCATCATTTGACATCCATGGCGCTGCGCAGTCCGTCGGACAGCAGGTTGAAGCTCAGGGAGACGATGAAGATCATGACGCCCGGCAGCGCGGCGATCAGGGGCTGACTGTAGATGGCGTTTCGCAGCGTATTGAGCATCAGGCCCCATTCCGCGGTTGGGGGCTGCGCGCCCAGTCCGATAAAGGAGAGGCCCGCCGCCAGAATGATCGAGACCGAGAGGAGGCTCGAGGCATAGACCAGCACCGGCCCCATGATGTTGCCCAGGATATGGACGCGGATGATGGTCAAGGCAGCCGCCCCACTGGCGCGTGCCGCCTCGACAAAATCAAGCGAACGCACCTGTGTCGTGGCGCTCTCCGAAATCCGGATCAAAGGAGGAATCAGCACGACGGTGAGCGCAAGGAGCGTGTTGAAAAAGCCTGCGCCAAGCGCCCCGGTGACGGCAACAGCGAGAAGAACCGAGGGAAAGGCGAACAGGATATCGGCAGCGCGCATGATGATCGCATTGGTCAACCCGCCGGCAAAACCGGCAATGGTGCCGAGGCTCCCCCCGATCAGCAAAGCCATCACGACCGGCAGTATGCCCATTGTGAGCGACATGCGGCCGCCATAGAGCAGGCGCGTGAGCATGTCGCGTCCCAGTTCGTCCGTGCCCAGGATATGGCCGGGCGTGCCAACTGGCTTCAACCGGCTGGTCACGCTGCCGATTGATGGATCGCTCTGCGCGATAAGCGGGGCGAATACGGCTGCGAGGATCATTGCCACAAGAACGGCAAGGCAAATCATCGAGACGGCGTCGCGGGAAAGTCTCTGCCACACGCCGGCCCAATAGCCGCGAGAGGCGATGATGACCTTTCGGTCATCGACTGCAATAGCTGTGGTGGTCATGCGCGTTTCATCCTTGGATCGAACAAGGGCTGGACAATATCGACCAGCAGGTTGAGGGCGACGAAGATCAGCGCGAGCACCAGAATCGTTCCCTGCAGAAGCGGGATGTCGCGCTGGAGGATAGCGGTATTGAGCAGCAGCCCGGTTCCGGGCCAGGAGAAGACTGTTTCGACGAGGATGGACCCGGCCATGAGATAGCCAAGCTGGACCCCGATCACCGCAATGGCGGTTGGGGCGGCGTTCTTGACCACATGCAGGAAGATCGTACCCTGGTTCAGACCCTTGGCTTCGAGTGCGGTCACGAAGTCCTTGTTCAGCGTGTCGGCCACCAGCGCCCTCACCGAGCGCGTGATAATGCCGGCGGGCATGGCGGCGAGCGTCAATGCCGGGAGTACCATGAAGCGCAACCGGTCGACGCCCCAGGCTTCGCCCGCGCCCATGGCGGGCAACAGGTTGAGGTTTACAGAAAAGACGACGACCAGAACGATGCCCAGCCAGTAATGTGGCACTGAAACCCCGGAGATGGCGACAGCCGAAGCCAGTTTGTCGATGACGGTCCCATTCCAGTAGCCGGCCACGGTCCCGAGCACCGTACCGACGACAAAGCCGATAGTGGCCGCGACCAGCGCCAGAACCAGCGAATAGACAAGGGCGTTGGCGATTTCGGTGACGACGGGCCGGCCCGTTGCGATCGATGTCCCGAAATCACCCCTCAGTACATTACCGAGCCAGAAAAGATATTGGGTCGGGAGGGGTTGATCGAGGCCATATTTGGTCATTGTGGCATTGATTAGCGCCTGATTGGCATCAGATGGCAGCACGAGGGAAAGGGGGTCCCCCGGTGCCATATGAACCAGAAGAAAACAGATGACGCTGACCGCCAGTGTGACCGGTACTGCATAGGCGACGCGTTCCAGGATGTAGACGAACATGCTCAGGCTCCTTCTCAATGGGGGAGCAGTCCCACCGGCACGCCGGCGGGCCGGGAGTGCTACTCGACGGTGACCTTGGTGAGGTCGATGAACCAGTTCTGCGGCTGCACGAAGCCCTGGACCCTGGTCGACATGGCGCGCGGCGCCACATCATGGGCAACGAACAGGAACAGCGCCTCGTCGACCATCTTCTCGTGCATCGCCTGGATGGTGGCGAGCTGGGTCTCGGGATCGAACTCGTTGCGAACGGCGTCGATGAGGCCGTCCATTTCCGCATCCTCGTAATAGCCCCAATTGGTGCCATTGGGGGCGATGAGGCGGCTATCGATATGCCGCATCAGTGCGGTGAATGGATCCTGGCTGAAATAGGAGCTGTTTGTGGAGGTCGCCCCGTCGGTGGAGGGATCTTTCGCGCCTGCGCGCCAATTGGCCAGAAGAGCGTTCCAGTCCCGGACATCGAATTCGACATTGATGCCGATTGCCGCCAGGTTCTGTTGGATCAACTCGTTCATCAGCATGGGCTGCATCTGGCCTGAGCCCGATGGAGAGATGATCGCTTTGACCGTCAGGGGATTGGCGGGGGAATAACCGGCCTCGGCCATCAGGGTCAGAGCGGCATCGGGGTCATAGGTGACCCTGAATTGGGGCGTGCCGAACCAGTCGCTGGTGGGGGGGGACCATGCCCTCGGCTTCCACCATCATGCCGCCAAGCAATTCCTTCATGCCTGCCCGGTCGATCGCCAGATTGGCGGCCTTGCGGACGCGGATGTCGGCCCAGGGGGAGTCTTCGAGCAGTGAAAAGTGCCATGGCCAGACATGGGGATAGACATTGAAGGTGATCTCGAACCCGGCGCCACGCAGGCTGTCTATGGCGTCAGACGGCGGCGCCTCGATCCAGTCGACCTGGCCCGAGCGCAAGGCGGCAACGCGGGCGGAGGGGTCGGGAACAGGTAGCAGTACCAGCTTGTCGAGGGTGGAGATGCGCGCCTCGTCCCAGTATTCGGTATTGGGAACAAGTTCGACACGTTCGCGCGGCACATAGGTCTCGACCTTGAAGGGGCCGGTGCCCGAGGGGCTATGCAGGAAGGCGTCCCAACTGCCGCTCACTTCCCATTGAGCCGGGCTTGACATGGCGATCCAGGCGATCTGATAGGGGATCAGCGCCTCGGGCGCGCTTGTGGTGATCTGCAGGGTGAGATTATCGATGGCTTCATAACCAACGATTGAGGGAATACGTCCGCGACCCTGCGCCGCCTGGCGCTCGTCGAACTGGGGAGCCTCCGCATCGAGAATCTTACCGAGATTCCAGACCACGGCATCGGCATTGAAATCGGAACCGTCATGGAACGTGACGCCAGGCCGCAGCTTGAATGTCCATTTTGTCAAGTCGTCAGGATCGACCGACCACTCGGTGGCGAGCGAGGGCACCAACGTCACCGGCTTGTCGGCCGAGGACAGGTCATAGCCGACCAGCGAGTCGAAAACCGTGTAGCCCATGAACCGCATGCCTTCGGCACCTTGGTCGGTCTGGCCATTCGGCAGGGGAATATCCGAGGCCGTCATGGCGATGCGCAGAGTCCCCTGGGCCCGGCCGGGCAGGCTGGGGGCGAGAAGAAGGCTGGCGGTAACCACCGGCAGCAATGCCAATCGGGAGATGCTTCTTCCTGCGGATGATGTGAGAGAGGTAAGTCTCATGCTTCGTTCCTTTTGAACATTGCTGGGTCCATTCCCAGTTACGGTATAAGAAGCATTTTTCATGCCACATATATATGAAAATATATTTTCATTGAGATTCAAGGCTTTGCCAAGGCTTGGCTGGTAAGCCAACATTAAGTGCAATTTCCTGAAATGCATAAATTATAGGCGTATTGCCTATGACGTGGGCTGTGCCCACGTCGTCATCGCCACTGTCGGATCAAAGGCGGGGCGGAGAAGCGCCGCGTCTGTTCGGCATCCTATTTAGCGGCACGGGCCATTTTTCTGGCGGGGAAATGCGTTCACGCGCAGCGCAGACTAAAGTTCATCCAGCAGATCATGCGCCACTTCGATGGCGGAGAGCCTTTTGCGGCCAGGCTTGCCCGAGAGTTCGACCACACGGGTAGCCAGCACATGGCAATAGGCCAACACCGCTGCGTGGTTGAACAGCGGGCCGGGCGCAGGCGTCTGGCACTGGACATGCCAATCGACGTCACTGCGGCGCTCCAGCGACTCGTCGCTGATCAAAAGGATTTTCGCCTTTGAGCGCACGACCTGTTTCAACAGGGCCCCGAAGGAGGCCGTGCGACGCTTGAGGCCGAACAGGATCAGGACGTCGCCGGCTTCGATACTCGTCAGATATTCCGCCAGTGTCTCGCCGGGACCGGGAAAAAGGTAGACTTGGTCGATCGCCTGCAGCGTCTGCCAGCGCAAATAGCTGGCAAAGGGCTGTCCGGTCCGAAAGCCGGTGATCCAGACCCGCCTCGCCTCAATCATCGCGGTAGCGACGGCATCGATCTCCGGCATGGAGATGGTCGCGAAGGTGCGATTGAGGTTGGCCTGCGCCTGTTCCAGATGCGAAGCGAGCCTCTGATCGGGCGTGTCCGCATTCGTGGCTCCGAGAAAGATGGCGGCGCCACCCTCCTTCTCTGCCCGCACGCGGCGGCGCGCATCGTCGTAGTTGACGTATCCCAGGCGCTGGATGAAGCGGGAGATGGTCGCATTGGAGACATTGGCCAGCCGCGCCAACTCCGAGGCCGAATAGCTGGCAATCTCGCCCGGAAATGTCAGTACGAACTCGGCAAGTCGCCGCTCGGCAGGATGCATGTCCGCAAGCTGGTTGCGCACCCTGGTGAGGAAGGCAGGGTTGTTTTCCGGCGACATGGCTTTTCCTACAATCGTTCTTTTTTGCGCGATCTCGACGTGAAAATATTGTCCGCTTCTCGACGACGATGCAACCAAATTCGCCAGCAATGCGATCTTGGTCCCCATATGCCTCCACTGCCCGGTTCCTGGTCGCCGACAGTGTCGCCTGAAGGACCGAAATGAGGGTGTCACTCGGCGTAGGGGTTCGACGCCGATTGGAACTATAAGTATTTGTAATCGTTGAAGTGAACGGGGTTCCGACACCATGCTTATTGACACGCCTCACACGCATGAGCCCCCCGCTCGGGCTACGGCCCTCCCGGGAGGCTCATGCGTGTGCCAAAGTGGCCGACTTTTGCAGGTTTATAATGCTCCGCCATTTGCCTTTCATGTCCATTCCGATCACTGGCTTACATTTCACTCTGGAGAGATGGTTGACACCTTCACCTCCAGATTGGGGCGTTCCGACAGGAGCCTCCCCGATCCGTAGTCCGTCCGCTCATAGGCGCGGGCCTCCAAGCGTGAAGCCGCCATCCACCACGATGTCTTGCCCCGAGACAAACCGTGCATCCTCAGACAGAAGCCATGCGACTGTTCCCGTCACATCTTCCGGTGTTCCGTTTCGGCGAAGGGGAGTGTGGGCGGCAAGTCGGGCCGAAAACGCTGGATCGAGCACCTCATCGGCCATCGGCGTCAGGATGATTCCGGGGCTTACGCTATTGACCCGAATGTTTCTCGATCCTTGCTCCATCGCGAGCGTGTGCATCATGGCGATGAGCGCGCCCTTGCTGGCCGCATAGGCACCAGCGCCGGGCATAACGCTGTTCACGGTCCATGAGGCGTTGATGACGATTGCGCCGCCTTCGAGATAGGGCAGGCAATGCTTGAGGCTGAGGAACGTCCCCAGCATGTTCGTGGCGACCAGTTCCTTGAAATTCGCTACCTCTGTTTCGACGAGCGGTTTGAACGCGCCCAGAACACCTGCATTGGCGAACAAGCCGTCGATGCGGCCGTTCGTGTCAATCGCCTGCTGAACCATGGCGCGGACAGCCGTCTCGCTGCCTATGTCGCAAGCGATGGCCAAGGCCGATCCGCCATCGGCAATGATCTCACCAGCCAACTGCTCAAGAGGTTCTGATCGTCGCCCAACGAGAACGCTTCGCGCGCCCTCCTTTGACAGGCGGATCGCCGTTGCGCGCCCCATACCTGTTCCCGCACCTGTGATAACGATTGTTTTTCCGGCAAACCGCGCGAGCGTCATGTCCAACTCCTTTGAAGATTTCATCGCAGGTGTTGTAATTGCAAATAATTTTAGTGATAATACGCCAAAAAAAGAGAATATTTTAAAGGATAACTATTGAATGGATCTTGTGCGCTGCATGCAGGCGTTCGTTACAACGGTGCAGGCTGGCTCCATGAGCGCTGCATCGGTGGCTCTTGGACAATCGCCCGCGATGGTTGGGCAGCACATTGCAGCTCTGGAAGAGCGCCTTGGCACCCGGCTCCTAAACCGAACAACACGCCGCCAGAGCCTGACGGATTTTGGTTCCAGCTACTTTGAGCAATGCCGCGACATCCTTGACAGGATCGCGCTTGCCGAAGAAGCGGCCGAGTTGCAGCGGACACGGATTCAAGGCCGGTTGCGCATCACCGCGCCCACGACGTTTGGCGCGGAAGCCTTGATGCCAGCGCTCTCCGGCTATCGAACTGCTGCGCCGGACGTCGAACTCGACATCATCTTGACCGATCGGAACGTCGATCTCGTCGAGGAAGGCTTTGATGTTGCGTTCCGCATCGGCACGATGTCGGACAACAGCATGATCGCGAGACCGCTAACGCCCTATCGCATGGTGATCTGCGCCGCACCGGGCTACCTCGCGGATAAGGGCACGCCCTCGCATCCAAGCGAACTGGACGGTCACGAGGCCATCGCCTTCACGCCCTCGGCGCGTTCGCCCTGGCGGTTCACGCGAGGCGAGGAAGATGTACGGGTCACGCCGACCCGAATGATCACGGTGAACAGCGGCCAGGCGGTTCGTGTTGCGGCGTGTGCCGGGCTCGGTATCATCATGCAGCCGGAAATCTTGTTGAAACGCGATATAGAAGCAGGCTTCCTCGCCCGGCTTTTCCCAGATTGGGGTCTTGGCGAGCGCCCCATGTGGCTGCTTTATTATCGCGATCGACGTATGACGCCTCGACTGCGTAGCTTTATTTCCTTTGCTGTTGCGACTTTCGGCCGCGACGGCGAACTTGTCGCTCAATAGCTCTGCAGCAACGCCACAGCGCCGTAGATTTTCCGGAGACCGTCTCTCATTGACGGCGCTGCGAAACGGAGAATATTGCTTCCCACATATTAAGCAGGGCCACGGAGGGCTATGGCGTAAACGTAGTTCTCCGGTTCGTCGTTCTCGGCCCGCCAGCCCCGCCGATTGCCGCCTACAATAGTCTATGCGCCGCCGATTACCACAATGCTGACGGCGAGGGAGGCGGCCGAACAATACCGCCGATATCACGCCCTCGCGACAAGCGGAATGGCTAACGCGATCCGCTCGAAGATATGATTTCCTGTCTTAGCTATCGCTGCGCGGCTTCGCTGACGCGACCCATTCAGTATGTTCGTTGAACAGATCACACGCCGTCTTCTGGCCAGCTTCGGTCAATGCGATGGCGATTTTGCGCCGGTCGTCGAGACCACCGCGCCGGGCTATGAACCCGTCCCGTTCAAGGCCATCGAGAAGCCCGGTGATTGTCGCCCGCGTCACGCCCGCACGTTCAGCTAGTTCATGCGGCGACAGCCCATCGGACTTGTCGTGCAGGAGGAACAGCAGAACGAATTTGCCTTCGGAAAGGCGATGCCGCGCTAGCCGGACGGCACAATCGCGATCGATTGCGTCAGTCAAAGCCAACAGTTCGAAACACGCGCGCGTGTTGTCCGTAGGCGCGATAGCCCGACGTTCGGCTTCCTCCAGCATCGCCATGTGTTTTTGCTCAAGCATTCTTATCATAAGGCGCCATATAGTATGTCGCCTAACTATTTTCATTCATTTTGGTGGACTATAGCGCAGACGTAGCTCTCTGTTTCATCGGTCTCGGCCCAGCAAGCGCATCTAGATTTATTATTCTGAGTCGCCGCCTTCGGAGAATTGCCGCAGTGCCTGCGGATCGATGACGGTGATTGATCGATAAGTGGAGTTCACCCAGCCGGCTGCAGCGAAACGCTGCATTGCCATGTTGACCTGCTGCCGTGAAGCATTCGCCATGACGCCAAGGTCACCTTGAGACAACGGGATTGGCATATCGCCGAGCCAACCGGCCCGCTCAAGCACGGACGCGATTCTGCAGCCCACATTGCGCTTTTGTAAGTCGTGAATAATCCGAATAAGAATATCAACGGTGAACGCGGTGTTCATTCCGATCGCCCGCGATACGCCAGCATCGCGAGCCGCCATCTGGTCCAGAGCGTCGAGCGGCACATGCATCATCAAGGCACCGCCAAGGGCCTTCAACTCGACCCTGCGTGGCTGGCCGGTCAAGAAGGGACCTTCGCCCGTCCATGTGCCCGGCATTCCGAGATGGACCAAACGAGGGGTTGCGTCGGGTGGCGCCGAATTGATGGTAAGGGAGCCGGTGACAAGCCCGTACATCCCCCCGGCCGGATGACCATACCGGTAGACTATCTGACCGGGAGCAAACTTCTGCAAATGCGCACGGCGCATTAGTTCTGTCCGGAAAGGCGCGGTCATATTCGCGAGCCAGGGACCCTGGCTCATGACTTGCACTGCCTTTTCTCGCGTCAAATCCAACATGGTTCCTCCCCATTGTCAAAATCCGGACAAAACGTCTTTCGCCAACCGGATACAAAGCAGACAAGCACATGCACGCCTTTCACGGTCCAAAAACAGCTACCGGGATGCCCGATCGATGGTATGCTAATACAATTTTTTACAGATTGTCCGGATTCGGACTGTCTTGTGCCGTCGAATGTGAAAAGTAGTCTCGTCGGTGATTATTTTCAGGATGGCTTCACAAGCGTCGATTGCTGAGAAGAGGTAAAACTCTTTGAATGGCAACACAATGTTCCAGACGGGAAATGGTTGTGCTGTCATCAAGCTTCGTGAGGCCTTCCGGCGAATTTTCTCCGAGCCAGATCTGAGAAATGGACTGGGGGATGTAATGAGTGCTGAAATCCGGAGGCCCTCTCCCTTTGCAAATATCAAATACAGCGGCGGTGTATTGGCGCTTGTTTTTGCTTTTCCACCGCTCGTCACTTTCTGTGGCGGCAATGCCTCTGCTCAAGAAACGTCTGATGATCTTTCGCAGAAGCTGGCCAATCTGTTCGCGAGCCTGATAAGCGTCCCGATCCCAAACAACTTCGATTTCGGCGCTGGCGCCGAAGGGGATGGTTTCGCCGACACATTGAATATCCAGCCCGTCATTTCGTTCGAATTGAATGAGACCTGGAATCTGATCACACGTACCATTATTCCCGTCGGCTACCGCGACTATCTGCCCGGCAGCGATGTCAACGGCCTGGGGACATCAATGCCAGCTTCTTCTCTTCGCCCAAGGATCCGGGACCTGGTGGAGTGATCTGGGGTGCCGGGCCTGTCGTTCTGCTGCCGACCGCCACGGACGATTCCCTGGGGGATGGCAAACCCGGCCCTGGCCCAACGGCTGTCGGCCTTGTGCAAAAGGGTCCTTGGACGATTGGAGCGTTGGCCAACCACATCTGGTCGGTCGCGGGTCCGGAGAGCCGACCCGATGTCAGCGTCAGCCTGCTGCAACCCTTCGCATCCTACAATTTCGGTGGCGGAACGTCGGTGTCCCTGAGTGTCGACGCCAACTACGACTGGAACAACGAAAGTGGACCGTTCCGATCAATGTCGGCGTCTCCCAGGTCTTCACCGTGGGGTCTCAAGACATGAGCTTTCAGATTGGAGGACGCTATTACGCCGATGCACCGACGGGCGGCCCGGAATGGGGATTGCAAACCACGCTCACACTCCTGTTTCCGCAATGGGTGCGAAACCGGATCCAGATTCTTACCTGATGACAGAGGGACTAGTCGATGAAAGCCTATGTAATATTGGCGGCGGTGTTATTCGGTGTTGCTGCGGGTTCTTCTGTCAACGCTGCCGACCTTCAGCAGCCATTCATCGTCCCTGAAGCCAAACCGGCCGAGAGTGACGGCTGGACCTTTGCGGCGAGCCCCTATTTCTGGGGCGCCGGTATCTCAGGCGATATCGGCCAGTTCGGTCTGCCCGCGGTTCATCTGGAATCCGATTTCGGCGACATCTTGAAGGATCTCGACTTCGGGTTCATGGCGGTTGGCGAAGCACGCCACGATCGGTTCAGCGTCTTCGGCGACGTCATCTACACCAAGGTGTCGTCTGGGGCGGCCACACCGCTGGGCATTGCTGCTGGACGGGTCGATGCCACGTCGGAGACATTCGCCGGACTGGTCGGCGCGGGGTATGCCGTCTTCCAGGATGGCCGCAGCAACATCGACGTCGTGGTCGGCGCGCGCATCTGGCACGCGAGCACGGAGCTCTCGTTTTCCGGCGGCCTTCTGGACGGGGTTTCAGGTCGTGACGGCGCCACATGGGTGGATGCCATGGCCGGTTTTCGCGGACGGTATTTCCTGACCGACAGCCTCTATCTCAGCGCTTGGGGACTGATCGGCGCCGGGCAGGCCGATCTCGACTGGGATCTCGCCGCCGGTGTCGGCTACGAGTTCAACGACAGGATCTCCGCAGTGGCCGGTTATCGTGCACTCGGCGTCGACTACAGCAACGACGACTTTGTCTTCGACGTGGTGCAGCAGGGGCCGATCCTTGGCCTTGTCCTAAGCTTCTGACCATTCGTCGGCCAGCCTGCGTCTTTATAAATTCAACTTTGGAGGACTTCCATGCTTCTTGCTAGATTAAACTTCTCGACAATTGCGGCGGCGGCGCTGCTTGCTGCCTTGCCTGCCGCCGCCGATCCAATCCTCGTCAATAGCGACAACTTCGTCCGCGCAGAGAGCGACCTTTACTTTTCCGGCATCGCCGCCAATGGCGGCTTCGGCAAGTTCGACCATACGCGCGAAATGGCACCGCTTGACAAGCAGACAGTCATTCGCCTGAACCGGGATACTCTCTATTCCTCGGCCGTCTTCGATCTGGATGCGGGGCCGGTGACTATTACCGTGCCGGATACCGGCAGCCGGTTCGTGTCGCTCCTTGTGATCGATGAGGACCACTACGCCCATGGTGTATATTACGGGGCTGGTTCATATACCTTGACGCGCAAGGACATAGGGACCCGTTATGTCGTGGCGGCCTTCCGTTTTTTTGCCGATCCCAACAACGCCGAAGACATGAAGAAGGTTCATGCGCTCCAGGATGCGGTTACGGTCAGGCAGGCAGCAGAGGGTAGTTTCGAGATTCCCGAGTGGGACGGCAAAAGCCGGGACAAGACCCGCCGCGCGCTCCTGGATCTCGGCGCTTTGCTCCCGGACACCGCGAAGATGTTCGGATCGCGCGACGAGGTAGATCCGGTCCGGCATCTGATTGGAGCAGCACTTGGATGGGGAGGAAATCCTGACAAGGAAGCGCTCTATCTCAACGTGACGCCGGAAAAGAACGATGGCAAGAACGTTTATCGGCTGACCGCGAAGGATGTTCCGGTCAAGGATTTTTGGTCGGTCACGGTCTACAACACGGACGGCTTCTTCACGCCGAACGAGTTGAATGCCTACTCGCTGAACAATGTGACCGCGCAGAAGAGCGCGGATGGCTCGATCACGATCCAGTTCGGAGGCTGCGACGGCAAGATCGCCAACTGCCTGCCGACGCCCGAGGGCTGGAACTACATGGTCCGTCTGTATCGGCCCGAGACGCAAATTCTCGATGGAAGCTGGAGATTCCCCGTTGCCGAGGAAGTGAAATGAAGCGTCGCACGTTTCTTGCAGGCACCACCGCATTGATAGTGCTGCCGTCAGTTCCGGTTTTCGCGCAGGAAGACATCAAGGCTGTCGCCCGCGAAGCTTACATCTACACCTATCCGATGGTGAAGAACTACCTCACCATGTATCAATACGCACTGGAGCCGGGCGGCAGCCAATATAAGGGGCCGCTCAACACTCTGGTCAGCATCGCCAGGGTATACACGCCTGAAGATACGGCAATCATCACGCCGAATTCCGACACGCCCTATTCCTTCATCGTCTTCGATCTGAGGGCGGAGCCCGTCGTTGTGACAATGCCGCCAATCGAGAAGAACCGCTATTATTCGCTGCAATTGATCGACCTCTACACCAACAATGTCGACTATCCGGGAACGCGAGTTGACGGCAATGGAGGCGGCGACTTCCTGATTACCGGCCCGGGCTGGAAGGGCGAGGTGCCGAAGGGCATCAAGCGGGTGATCGAAATGCCCACTACGCTCGCCATTGGCATCGTCAGGACGCAGCTCTTCTCGTCCGACGATCTCGGCAAGGTGAAGGAGATCCAGGCTGGCTACAAGGCACAATTGCTTTCCGGCTATGCCGGTACGCCGGCCCCCGATGCTCCGCCGTCGATCGACTGGATGCCGATCTCTGACGAGTTGATGGTCACGAATTACTGGTCGCTTGCAGCCTTCCTGCTGCAATTCGCCCCATCTTATCCGGGTGATGAGGCGCAGCGGGAAAACCTCGCCAAGCTCGATATCCGGGAAGGTGTAACGTGGCCTGGGGCGGATCTTTCATCCGAAACTGTGGCGCTGATGAAAGAGGTGCCGGTCGCAACGGAAAAGGAGATACGCGACGAGGCTGCCCGGCTGACGGATTCGTCCAAAATATTCGGTACGCCTGAATTCATGAAGGGCCAATACATGACACGCGCCGCGGCGGCGCAAGGCGGAATCTATGGCAATACCGTGCAGGAGGCGCTTTATGTCATCTATGCCTTCGATGCACAAAAGGTGCTACTTGACGGTAAGACAGGAAAATACACCCTGACCTTCACCCCGGAGAGGCTTCCACCGGTCGATGCCTTCTGGTCGCTGACCATGTATGACAGGCCCAAACAACTCCTTGTCGCCAACCCCATCGACCGTTACTTGATCAACTCGGCGATGCTTGCTGACCTCAAGAAAAACGACAAGGGCGAGATCGTTCTCTACCTGCAGCATGAAAGCCCAGGACCGGAACTGGAATCGAACTGGCTGCCAGCCCCCGCCGAAATCTTCTATGTGGTCAAGAGGCTCTATCTGCCGAGGGCGGAGGCGCTCGACGGACGCTGGGCGCCGCCGCCGATCGAAGCTCTTCCGTGACATCCAATTTTGGCCGTTCGCCCGCACCTCAACTTTGGAGGGCTATTGCGGTTCGAAACATGCCACGACGCGGGTTTCATGCTATCGGTGGATTTCATCTGTAACCGACTGTCGGCGAGGCGTGCGCGAGTCAGTACCGTTCAAAGCCCTCGAACCTTGCAGGGGGCTTTCCTGCTATTGATTGAAGAGGAGCGAGTTTCTATATAATAACCATTATATAGAAAAGCCGCCGCTATGCAGAGTGTGAAGATTACGACGGTTGGCGCATCGTCCGGCGTCATTCTCACCAAGGAAATAATGGCGCATCTGAAGGTTAAGAAGGGAGATACGCTCTATCTGACCGAAACAGCAGATGGAGGCTATCGCCTTACGCCTTATAATCCGGAATTCGTGCGCCAGATGGAAATCGCCGACCAAATTATGCATGACGACCGCGAGGTATTGCTTTCAAGGATTTCGGCATATCTTTCAGCTCCAGTTTGAGACAGCCTTGTTTCTTCGACATGGAAAAGCCGCTTTTTCGTCATATTTCTTGACCGTTGGGCGCAAATGCCGGACTTTGCACCGATGACCTCACCAAGCTCGATTTTCAGGCAGCACATCGCGCGTCTCGCCGAAATTCCGACGCTTTTCAAAGCGACGGCGCTTCCACTGCACTGGGATCGCGACGAGCCGGGCGTTTTTGATGCTCGCAGGCAACTGGAGATCCGGCAGTTTCTTTACACGTTTCTGCCTGATTTCGGCCTTCCCGGCGCTGTCTTCGACGCTGGCGGCTGCAAGGTTTTGAGTGTCGATGAAACCGAAAAACTGCCAGAGAAGCTGGCGCTGCCTGAAAGCAATGACGACGGCGTCGCCTTTCGCGCATGCAATGGCAGACTGGTTGTGCTGTTCAATTTGAGGCGCTATTGGCCCGCTGCGCCGGATGGTGCGCTGTGGCTGGCGCTCGAACTCGAGCGCGCCTTTGTCGAAGAGTTGATCGTCACTTCGGGCGCAGGCCTTACCAACAGTGAATACCAACTGCTTGCCTGCCTGCTGGCTGGCCTTGACCTGAAGGAAGCGGCCGTAGCGCTCAATACCTCTTATGATACCAAGCGCAAGCAGTTGCAGGTCATCTTCCAGAAATTCGACGTCGCCAGTCAGGCGGCGCTCACACGTACGCTCTCCATCCGTCTGCTGGGGTATTTCACCGAGGCATTCGGGCGCAGGTCGCCGGCCAGTCCGGAGCGGGCGTTGCTCAGGCGGCATTATGGCCGCGATGTTCTCGTTCACTCGGTGGCGCTGGAAAACGGCACGGAACTGCCGGTCTGGGAATTTGGCGACCGGAAAGGAAAGCCCTGCCTTTATTTCCACAGCCTGCTTTCTCCGACCGTGCTCTGCGACGACAAGATAAGGATTCTCAACCGCAACGGGCTGCGCTGGCTGGTTGTGCCGCGTTTTTTTTCTCCCGGAGCGTCAGGCGCCGACCCTTCGCGCTTTCTGGAAACCCAGACCGAAGCCGTCGCGGAATATATCAGCCACTTCGTTGGCGGCCCGGTGACATGCGTGGCGACAAACTCCGGCATCTCTTGGGCGGTCCATTTCGCGGCGCGTTTTCCCGAACTGACCGATTGCCTGATGCTTGCCGGCGTGCCCTATCCGCCCTCCATGGCTTCAGGGTCCACAAATCGCGGGCTTCAGAGTGCACTCACAAATGTCTCGCGAAAAAACCCGCACGTTCTCGCCGCTCTTGTCAGGGCCTATGCGGCCATTGCGCGTAAACCCGAGCTTGCCGGGCGCGCCTATCGCCACGGCTATCGCGAATCGCCTGCCGACCTTGCGGTGATAGAACGCTATCTCGAAACCGGGTGGGCGCTGGACTGGCTGTCCCTGATTGCCGAGCGTTCAACGACAAGCATCGTGGCCGATCTGACCATTAATCAGCGCGATTGGGCCGCGCAGGCAAAAAAGCTCCCGGTGCCAGTGTCGCTTCTGCAGGGGGGGCAGGACAAAATGTGTCCTCCCGAAGTCGCTTCCGAGCTGGCAACACAGATAGCCGCGCCCCTTGCCGTCGTACCGGACGCCGGCCACCTTCTCGTCGCCAGCCATTTTGAACTTCTGGCCGCACATTTGCGCGACGCCCCATCGGAACGGTGCGCGGAAGTCAAAACTTCGGACGAGGGAACCGGCGAAAAGCAAGCCTGCACCTCTGGCGTTTGATCCCTGTCGCCAATGCGTATCGCAATAACTTCGGAACAACATCACAACAACGGATAGCCGCTTACCAAATGATAATTTGGTAAGCCAACCGTTTCACCCCCCAAATGGGGGGCGCGCTTCCGATATCATCGCTTTACCCTGTCAACGCGAAGCGCTGTTAATGCGCGATTTGAAAGCGAATTGGAGTTAGGGGTAATGAACAAGATCTTTCTGGCTGCTCTGGCTGGCACCGCAATGATCGCGGTGGCTGGATGCAGCAGCACGTCCGGAAACAATTCCTCGGGGGACCAGGGCACTGGCGGCGGCGGCTCGCAGGGAGGCGAACCCTCCGGACCCAGCGGCGGTGACGGCGAATATACTTTCGGCGGAACCACTGCTCAACTGAGGGATGGCTCCGTCACCACGGTTGCCGATACGACCGGTGACTATACCGAAGATGACAATGGCAACATCTCCGTCAGCTTCACATCCGGCCCCTATGACGGCCAGAGCCTGTCCTTCAGCGAGGTCGGCAGCACTGCCGATCTGGACGGCCAGACGGCTACACTGGAAGCGTTCCTCGGCTCCGACAATGACGCGAGCACATCGGGGGCGCTCTACATCTCCGTTGACGGTGAAAGTGGCGAGGGGAACGGCGACTTCATCGCTCTTTACAGCGGCGATACCATATCCGATCTGCCGCAGGAAGGCACCGGCACCTACCGGGGCGACTATTTCGGCGAAGCGCAGAATGGCGCGACCGGCGGCCTGGTTTCCGGCTCCAGCGAAATTGCTGTCGACTTTCAAAGCGGCGCGGTTTCAGGCGATTTCAGTGGCCTGACCATCTATGATGGCGATGACGCAATCG
This sequence comes from Martelella sp. NC20, assembly GCF_013459645.1. Taxonomy (NCBI): domain Bacteria; kingdom Pseudomonadati; phylum Pseudomonadota; class Alphaproteobacteria; order Hyphomicrobiales; family Aurantimonadaceae; genus Martelella; species Martelella soudanensis. Next base: position 125,865 of record NZ_CP054861.1, on the reverse strand, counting down.
GAGCGATGGACGATGTCGGTTTTGCCGGTACGCTCGACAAGAACAGCGCCGCCTATGTGGCTGACAGCGTGACGATCGGCGGCGATGCGGCCGGCGAAGGTTCCATTGTCAAGGGCTCGCTCTTTGGCGGCGGCGCGAGTTCGACGGCCGGCAGTGTGGCCGCCTTCGACAATGCCGACAATCCGACCAAGGCAACCATCGGCGTGTTCCAGGCGAATCGGGCAGACTGAGACTGATGGCCAATCGCCGATTTGAGCCGCGCGCCGGAAACCCGGCGCGCGGCCTGGGTCAGGGGTTGAAACGCATACGGCGCGTCTGCCTGTTTGTGTTCACCCTTGGGTTCTTCATGATAAGCGCCCCGCAATGGGTCTTCGCAAAAAAGTCCACCGTCACCGGCTTTGACGCGGTACGCGTTCTGGTTGAATACGGCCAGTATGAAAATGCGATGGCGCTGGCGGAAAGCTTCGCCACTGACGAAAAGGGCAAGACGCTCGCCGCCGCCTTCACGCAGGCGCTCATACTGGAACAACAGGGCCGGTTGCCGGAAGCGGCAAGCGCTCTTCGTGCCATCCTTTCGCAGAACCCCGAGGCCCGCAATGTCCGGCGTGAGCTGGCCAGCGTTCTCTACCAACAGGGCGAGGGCAACGCGTCGCTGCATCACTTCGAACTTCTGGCCGGCAGCGCCAACAGCGCCGATGAGCGCGCGTTCTACGAGCGCCTTGCCGCCAAGGCCCGCACGATCCGTCCCTGGTCGCTTGGCGGCTACATCTCCATCGCGCCCAGCACCAACATCACCGAAGCCCCCGACGCCGATCTCGTCTATATCGGCGGCATTCCCATACTGCCTGCCGAAAAGAAGAGCGGCATCGGCTATGGCTATGGGCTGAACGGATCATACCGGTTCGACCTCGATGAAGTCTCATCGATCACGATAGGCGGCGGGGTCAACGGCGACTGGTATCGCGATACCAGCTTCAACACGAGTTACTTCGACAGTTTCGTCGACTATCGCCGGGAAATCGGAGACTGGACGGTGACCGGAGGCCTTGTCGGCCAGTATGTGATGAAGGGCGAAGAGCCTTATCGCTGGTCGCTCGGCCCGGCTTTCTCGCTGCGGCACAATATGGGCCGAAAGGGGGTCACAACGCTGCGCGGCATGTGGCGCAAGCTCGATTACCATGACCGCGATGAACTTGACGGCAGCGAAACCGTGCTGGGGATCAGTCATCTCTATGCCATCTCATCCGCGAGCTCGGTGCGTTTCGGCGGCAATATCGGCTATGTCGATGCCGCGAACGACACCAACAGCTATGTCCGCCTTTCCCTGAACGCGCAGTATTTCCGGGAATGGAGTTTCGGCGCGATTTCCGATATTTCGATTTTCGCGGACGATCGCAAATATCAGGACATAACCTATCTGGCCGGCGAAAAACGCTCCGATCAGCGTATCCAGGCATCGCTCGGCATCACGCTGCGCAATCTGGCGATCCAGGGCTTCGCCCCACGCATCGAATACGCCTACACCCAGAACTTCTCGAATGTCGATGTCTATGATTTTTCGAAGAACACGCTTTCAACCTATCTGACGAAGAAATTCTGAGTGAGAGCGGTGGTGCGAAATTAGACCACGGTAGCGGCGGGATTGACCCGCTGCGAGCGGCGTAAATGAGGCCCTGTTCAAACCGAGCCACTTCACACTGCCATGCGGCTGAACATGAGCCAGCCCGCGGTCAGCCATGCGCTGGCGCGTTTGAGGCTGCTGTTCGATGATCCCTTGCTGATCCGCCGCGGCGGGCAGCTTGTCCCGAGCGCCACCGGAACCCGCCGAGGAGCCGGCCACCGTCTGTTTCAAGGCGCCAAGATAAGGCCTGGTTCGGGATCTGCGGGGTGCTTGCAATTGCTGTGTCGCATCCGGGATTAATCACACGCCTACCCCTCAGTTTTTGCTTTCAGGTAGCCAGGAAGGCTCGCTACCGCTTTAGACGCCGCCTATAGCTGTCACTCATTGCGTGATCCCTTCCAGTTTCATGATGATGGCTACCACCACTGATACGGCGGCAAGAAGCATTAGCAATAGAGGCCAATCCATGGGGGATCCATCGCCCCTCCATCTGTTTTGAGCGCCTCGGGCGTGCTTCCTGCCTACCACCCTAGGGTTCGACGATTCCGAACGACGACTATCCCAAAAAGTCATGATTGCTGCACCTTTGCCGCATCCCTTGCTTCGCAGCGGACAGGCGTCGAGAAAAATTGACCTTGAAAATGCGTTGGCCCAGCCGCATCAATCCGAGCGGCAGTTTCGACGCCCTCCACAATGATCAGCGGGACAAAACCCGATGCGAAGCCAACGATAGTCTGAAGGCTATTGCGCGCCCCGGCCGATGGCCGGATATCGTGAACAAGCGCCTTGTCGATCCTTACGATACTGGGGCACGATACTGGGTCGCAAAGGCAAAAGTGAGTGACACACCGTTACGAAACGGTATGAACCGCTATTTCGTTGATAGCTCGTCCACAACGAGGCCAGCCTTGGTGAGGCTTTCGGCGAGTGCTTGAACCAACGGTTTCGCCCATCCGAGGTTCTCAAGCCATGGATAGAACGTCGCTTTGATATCTGGGTTGGATTCCAGCAGTGTTTCGATAATAGGGGCGGCTTGTTCGCCAAGGCCGAGCTCGCCGAGTATCGCAACTTTAAGAACTTGCACGAATCTCAGATTGGAAGTTGATCGAAATATCTCGCGATACGCGGACTCGAAATCCATCTCAGCATAATGAGCAACCGCGATTCCGGGGGACCAATTCTTGAGGTTTATCCCAAATTCATTTTCTGCGGTTTCAAAAATCCGAAGGGCTTCCTGACTGCGACCAAGCCTGGCCAGGCGGGTGGCTAGATCGTGTCCCGTAGCGTGGTGTAGGTTCGGCGGTTGCCGTGCCTTGCGGACGGAGCCGGGAATGGATCAGCTTGCGGCAGGCCGGCTGATGAGCGGATCATCCGCTCATTGTGGCGATAGTCTCAAGGGTCATGTAACGGGACCGCTGGACGGCCCATTCGTCGTTCTGTTCGAGCAATAGCGCACCGACCAGGCGCACGATGGCGTCATCGTTGGGGAAGACACCGACGACTTCTGTGCGGCGCTTGATCTCGCCGTTAAGGCGTTCGATCGGGTTTGTGCTGTGAAGCTTGGCCCAATGCTGCCTGGGAAAGGTCATGTAGGCGAGCACGTCCTGTTCGGCGCTGTCCATGAGCGTGGCGAGCTTGGGCACCTTCGGCCTGATCTGGTCGGCGACATTGCGCCACTGGGTGCTCGCCGCCTCCGGCGTGTTCTGGGCAAACGCGGTGGCGATGAAGGCGGAGACGACGCGCCGCCCGCTCTTTCCTGCATGGGCGAGCGCATTGCGCATGAAATGGACCCGGCAACGCTGCCAGGTGGCGCAGAGCACCTTCGACACGGCCGCCTTGATACCCTCATGGGCGTCGGAAACAACAAGCTTGACACCACGTAGCCCGCGTCTGGTCAGGTTGCGGAGGAATTCCGTCCAGATCGGCTCGGCTTCTGATGTTCCGATCTCCATACCGAGCACTTCGCGCCGGCCGTCGGTGTTCACGCCCACCGCGATGATGACGGCGACAGAGACGATGCGTCCGCCGCGTCGGACCTTCATGTAGGTAGCGTCAATCCACAGATAGGGCCATTCTCCTTCGATGGGCCGGTCGAGGAAGGCCTTCAACTTGTCGTCTATTTCCGCGCAAAGTCGGGAGACTTGGCTCTTGGAAATGCCAGACATGCCCATGGCCTTGACGAGGTCATCGACGGATCGGGTGGAAACACCCTGGATATAGGCTTGCCTCGGATGACCGCCGTCAGAGCCTTCTCGGCCATGCGGCGTGGTTCGAGGAAGCTCGGGAAATAGCTGCCTGTGCGAAGCTTCGGGATGCGAAGCTCCACCGTCCCCGCTCGTGTCTCCCAGTCCCGGTCGCGATAGCCGTTGCGCTGGGCAAGCCGGAACGCATCCTTCTCGCCATAGCCCGCGCCGGTCTTCGCGCTCACTTCCAGCGCCATCAGCTTCTCGGCGGCAAAGCCGATCATCTCGCGGAGCAAATCCGCATCGGCGCTCTTCTCAACAGCCAGGCGCAGGTTCATCATATCGTCGGTCATCGGTGGTCTTTCCATCAAGTTGGTCTTCAACAACCCGACCCTACCGGAAAACACTGGTGACCACCGCTACCCTGCCACACCACGTCCTGGGACACGATCTCAAGGCATTCTGCGAGGCGCGCGGTATTATGTTCACGGCCTATTCGCCGATCGGGAGCGGTCGACTGATCGCCGACCCTGTAATCGGAAAGATCGCGGCGGCCTGCGGCAAGAGTCCGGCCCAGATCATGCTGCGCTGGCATCTGCAGCGAGGAAACATTGCGTTACCCAGATCAAGCGATCCGGGCCGGATCGTCGAAAATATCGATATTCTCGATTTCTCGCTCGGCGAAGCCGATATCGCGCATATCAACGCTCTGGATTCCGATGACGGACGGATGATGAACCCGAGCTGGGTCAAGAGCTGGTCCTGATTGTCAGTTCGGAAACGCTCGTATGGTTCTCAAGCCTGTCTCTATACGTGTCCGTCGTCGAATGATCTGAGACCTTTTGGGCCTTGGCAGACTGGAGTTTCCGGCTCGGTTTTCGGATTGATTTAAGCCGCCTTTTTGTGGTGGTTCAAGCGGCGCTGTTTGATGGTGTCTTGTTTGATCCTTTCACGTTCGAGCGGGATGATCTGGCCGCGTCCGAAGTAGACGTCGGCGGGCGTGAGATTGTCGAGGCTCTCGTGGTATCGGCGATGATTGTAATGCTCGACGAAAGCCGCAATCTGCGCCTCAAGAACTATTGGCTCTACATTCACGAGTATCGGCTCTTCGACAATCTGCCGGAAGGGATGCTTATCGACCCAAACTACGCGGCATACTATCTCGACCGCTCTTTCGGTGAACCAAAGCGACAGCCGCCCGCCGACTGGCCATCCGCAATACTGGCTCTCCACGATGACACCGCACAAGAACACAAGAGGCGGAGGCTGGCTACAGGCCTTCCGGAGATCGAGGCGCAACGCCTGACGATATCTTGAACGCAGGGTGATTGATAGGAATTAGGATACCATGGTTATCGGCGCTAACTCCCCATCAGAGAACACAAATTCCTGGATCAGCAGGCGCAAGGCGGCGGCTGGTCGCTAAGGTGCGTTACGTTCATTTTCAAGCGGCTACGGCTCCGGCCAATGGTATGGCGCAAGTGCAGCGTTTCAATCTTCAGCCTATGATGGAGGTCATGACTTTTACCACTTCCTGGGATGCGATCTCGCTGTCTTTGTTGCTTTACGTGAAATTCTTTGGACGCGATCAACAGTCCGGACGGGGATTTTTTGAGCGCGCTGAGGATTCGCGCACCACGATTTCCGGCTCTGGGCCTTTGATCGACAGCGGCTGAGCATCTCCTTCCATGGCGCGCATGAGGCCTGCCAGCGCCAGTCGTGCGATTTCGTCGAGATGCAGGTTGAAGGCGGTGAGCCGCGGCGTGCTCTCGCGGGCGCGCAGGCCGTCATAGCGGGTCGCGACCCGCATCCTGTCGGGCATGGCGATGCCGCGTTCGTTCAATGCCCGCACCGCGCCCGTCGCAAATGTGTCGATCAGAACGAAAAGCGCGTCGATACCCGGCCGGCTGTCGAGGATGCGCAAGGTTGCCTGATGGCCGGCCTCTTCACCGTCGGCCTCGTCGAGATAGGCGACGACCGGCTCGAAACCGGTCTCTTGCGCCAGCCGCCTGTAAGCGGTTTCTGTTTCGTGGAAAGCGGCCCGGTTGGTCTTGCCGATGAAGAGGGCGGGGCTGCTGGCGCCGGTCTCGAGAAAATGTCGGATGACCTTTTCCGTCACCACCTTGGGCTGAAGGTCGATATAGGGCACCGTGTTGGAAAAGCCGGGCCCAGGGCGACCGATTGCCACCGTCGGCACCCCGCGCCGCATCAGTTCGGCGATATGCGGATCGTCGATCGACGGTTCGATGACGATCGCGCCGTCGGCCTCCAGGTGGTCGAAACCCGGGTCGTTGACCGGAAGCGGCGGCACCAGCACGAGGGAGAGCCGTTTTTCCAGCGCGGCAACGGCGGCGGACGCGGCGATTTCCATCATGAAGCCCAGCCGTGACGGACCGGCGGAAATCGAAAACGGCATGGATGAAAAGACCGCGATCGCGTTGGCCTTGCCGGTGCGCAGCCGTCGCGCCTTCAAGTTCGGCACGTAGCCGAGATCGGCGATCGCCCTGTCGACACGCTTCTTCGTTTCCGTGTCGACATAGCGGGCGCTGTTGATCGCGTTGGAAACGGTGGCTGGCGATACGCCCGCCCGTTTGGCAACCTCGATCAATGTGACCTTCGCCGGTTTTGACATGCGTTCTTTCCGCTTCCTATGGATATCTGGCTATAAAATAGGCAATCGCATAAATGATGTTCAAATGTGCATTTCTGAAAATTGACCTCTTGACTCCCATAGCATTAAAACGTTTTACTATAGAAATGAAGCTTAAAATTGCGTAGTAAAACGTTTTAATAGAGGTTGGCATGCTGAATATGAAATCCCAGGATGTGGCCGCCGATGCCGATCAGGTCACCGTCCGTCGCCGTCGCACGGGGTTGACCTTGCTCGACCGCGCACACACCGCGGGTGGTTACACGCTGTTTGCTCCGCAGACCTCGAAGGGCCGCGTCTATCTCGTCGATATCGAGGGTAAGCCGGCGCATGAGTGGCAGATGCCGGTGCGCGCCGGCCGTGACGCGGTGATCCTGAAGAACGGCAATCTCGGCTATAATGGCAGCCACGACACCTCGCTTGGGCTCTATCCTGCCTGGAATCTCTGGCATGGCGGCGACTTCTACGAAGCCACGCCGGATGGCGAGATCGTCTGGCGCCATGAGGACCCGCGCCACCACCACGACTGCCAGTGGCTGGAAAACGGCAATCTCCTTTATACGGCGGCCGAACCCATGCCGAAGTCGATTTCGGCGCGCATCATTGGTGGCGATGAAAGCAAGGATGGCGCGGACGGCATTGTCCAGAGCGACGTCGTGACCGAGGTCAACCGCAAGGGGGAGGTCGTGTGGGAATGGCGCGCCTGGGAGCATCTGCGCCCGGAAGACTTCCCCGTCCACGACATCTTCGACCGGCGCCATTGGCCGATGATCAATGGCCTTGGTCAGACCCGCGACGGGCTGGTGCTGATGAGCCTGCGGGTCACCTCCGGTATCATCGCCGTCGACAAGGCGACCGGCAAGGTGGTCTGGCATGTCGGCCCTAATGTCGTCGCCCAGCAGCATACGCCGGTGGAAACGCCCGAGGGCAATATCCTGGTGTTCGACAACGGCAATATCCGCAAGGGCGTCACCTCGCCGCATTCGCGGGCGCTGGAATTTGCGCCCGTCACCGGCAAGATCGTCTGGCAATACGCCGATCCATGCCCGCCCGCGTTTTTCTCGCCCTATATGGGCAGTGCCCAGCGGCTGGAGAACGGCAATACCTTCATCTGCGAATCGGCCTTTGGCCGGCTCTTCGAGGTGACGCCGGCAGGCGACACGGTCTGGGAATATGTCATTCCCTATTTCGCGCCCTATCCGGCGATTGTCGGCCCCTACATCACCGGCGAGCACAACAGCCTTTTCCGGGCGCATCGTTACGCCGCCGAGCGGATCGGATGGCTCTGAGATGCCGGCCTCAGCTTTGGGAGTATCGCTCATGACCGATGCCAATGAAGACAAGGAGGTTGCGCCGCGCTATCCGGGCCTGACCGAAACCTTGGCCAATGTCGCCGGCGGGATGATCAGCCCGGTCATGTCGCTGACGATCGTTCTGGCGATCTGGAGCATTGTCGCCCTTATGCAGGTCGTGCCCGAGAGCATCTTTCCGGCGCCCTGGACGGTTGCGGAAGCCTTCGGCGAAATGGTCTCGAACGGCGCCTTCAGTTCCGATCTCGTCGTTTCGTTAAGCCGTGCGGCGATCGGCTTTGTCATCGGCGCGTCGCTTGGCGTCGCGGTCGGCGTGCTGACGGGCCGGGTTGCCACCGTCCGGCTGTTGCTCAACCCGTTCATGACGATCCTGCGGCCCATTCCGGCAATCGCGCTGGTGCCGGTCGCCATCGTCTGGTTCGGGATCGGGGAGGGGTCGAAATATTTCGTCATCTCCTACACCGTCTTCCTCGCCGTCTGGTTCAACACCCATCACGGCATGGAATATATTCCTGAAATCTATCTGCGCGCGTCGCGCTCGCTCGGGGCAGGACGCTTGCGCGAATTCTTCGCCGTCGTCATTCCCGCCGCCGCGCCGCATATCTTCGCCGGCATCCGGCTGGGCGTGGCGCTCGCCTTCCTCAGCCTCGTTGCCGCGGAACTCTCCGGTGCCTCCTCGGGTATCGGCTACCGATTGCAGGAATCGCGGCAATATATCCGCACCGACCGCATGTTCGCGCTGTTGATCGAGCTCGGCGTGCTTGGCGCGCTGGTCGACACGATCGTGCATCGTATCGGCAAGCGGCTGGTGCATTGGGAACAGAACTGAAGAGGGCCGAAAGGATAGCGACCATGACCTCCGGCAATATCATGTCCAATGGCGATGGCCGGGTCGAGATCGACCACGTCTCCATCCGCTTTACCTCCCGCAAGGGCGACTATTTGGCGCTGGCCGAAACCGCGCTCACGCTCGAACCTGGCACCTTCACCGCGTTGATCGGCCCGTCTGGTTGCGGAAAGTCGACGCTGCTCAATGCGCTCGCCGGCTTCGTCGAGCCGACCGGCGGCCAGATCCGCATCGACCGTGAACCGGTGGCGGGGCCGAGCCCCAAGGTCGGCGTCGTTTTTCAGCAATATGCGCTGTTTCCCTGGTTTACCGCGCTCGGCAACGTCAAGTTTGCGCTGAAGCGTTTCAAGCTGCCGAAGAAGGAGCTTGAGGAACGCGCCATGGCGGCGCTGGCCGAGGTCGGCCTCGAAACCCAGGCCGATAAATATCCGGGCCAGTTGTCGGGCGGCATGAAGCAGCGCGTCGGCATTGCCCGCACGCTCGCCTATGCGCCGAAAGTGCTCTTGATGGATGAGCCCTTCGGCGCGCTCGATGCGCAGACCCGCCGCGTCATGCACGACCTGCTGCTGAAGGTGTGGGGCAAGCATCGCGCCACCGTGCTCTTCGTCACCCACGATGTCGACGAGGCGCTGCTTCTGGCCGACCATGTGCATGTCATGTCGCGCTCGCCCGGGCGCATCATCCGCAGCTACGACCTGACCACGCCGCGCCCACGCGCCATCTCGCGCGATAACCCGACACTGCTCGATACGCGCGAGGAAATCCTCACGCTCCTCAAGCCCGGTCCGGCGGATGAGCAGGCCCACGCGGCCTGAACGGCCTTACCCAGACGCATTCACCTCAATCAGGAGATAAAGACAATGACTTTCAGATTCTTGCCTTCCAGCTTTGCAAGCTTTGCCGGCGCGCTGACGCTCGCCGCCCTGTCATTCACCGCTTCCGCAAAGGCCGACCAGGCCGTCAATTTCGCCTGGTCGCCCAATCCGCAGACCCCGCAGGTCGACGTCGCCATGGCCAAGGGCTATTTCAAGGAAGCTGGTCTCGATCTCAACATCGTATCCTTTCCCTCCGGCCGCGAAGGTTTCGAGGCGCTCATCGGCGGTCAGGTGGATTTCGCCTTCATGGCCGAATTCCCGGCGGTGACCGGCGCGCTGACGGGTCAGAAATTCGGCGTCGTCGCCGATCTCGCCCGCTACACCGGTTCGCGCATCATCGGCTCCTCCAAATATAGCGAGCTGAAGTCGCCCGCTGACCTTAAGGGGCTGAAAATCGGCACCACGCTCGGCACCAATGTCGATTACTATCTGAGCGAAGTGCTCAAGAGTGCCGGTGTCAGCGCCGAGGTGATCAATGCCTCGCCGGTCGATCTCGTGCCATCGCTGGTCAAGGGGGATATCCAGGCCGCCGTCCTCTTCCCGACCTTCTATGCCCAGGCCGAGAAGGCGCTCGGCGACGATTATCGCGAGTTGCGCGCGCCCGGTTATCAGGTCCATTACATTGTCGCCGCCTCGCAGAACGCGCTCGACGGCAAAAAAGACATGGTCGAGGCCTTCCTCGGCGCGCTCGTCAAGGCGGATGCCGACGTGAAGGCTGATCCGAAGGCCGCGATGGAGGCCGTCGCGGCCAACATGAAGGGTGCCATGGATGTCGAAGGCCTGCAGGCCATGTGGAAGGATGTCGACCTCGGCATCACGCTCGACGACAACCTTCTTGCGCTCCTCGTATCGGAGGGTGACTGGATCGTTTCCAAGGGCGTGATCAAGGCCGAGGCTCCGACGTCGGAAACGATCCGCCCCTATCTGGTCGATGCGCCTCTCAAGGCGGTTTCGCCGGCTGCGGTTAAGCTGCCCTGAGCTGGAGGTAGGGCCACTCGCCCTCAACGGACCTGTCGAGGAAAGCCTTCACCTTGTCGTCAATCTCCTCGCAGAGCCGGGAGTCCTGGCTCTTGGAAAGACCGCTCATAACCATCGCCTTGAACAAGTCGTCGACCGAGCGGGTTGAGACGCCCTGGACGTAGGCCTCCTCTATGACGGCGGTCATCGGTGGTCTTTCCTGCTCGGACGGCCATTCCAGCGCGCGTCATATGGGTCCTAATCATCGGTCCTCGGAATTAGACCCCGCAGCAGGGATCGAGGGTCGATATTATCGCAAGAGCGGCCTGCTTGCTGCCTGGTTATCCCATATCCGCCGCTATATCGAGGAGGGCGCCTGTGACTTCGATGCCACGCTCGCGGCAACGATCGCCCTCTGCCTCGCCGATTTCGGGCGTCCCGAGCCGGCGCGACCTTTCTGCGTCTACCCTCAGATCCGGTTGCTATAGACGTTGCGACGCATTCAGGCTTTCGACAAGCAAGTCGCCGGTTGCGAGGATGTGCTTTCGAAGCGTGTCGCATGCACGTTCGGTGTCGCGGATCTTGCAGAGTTCAAGGATAGAGCGGTGTTCGGCTTGCGACTGCTCGCTATGATGCGTCTCTTCCCAGGTGAATCTCAGATAGCGCTCGAAGTTCATTCGTAGATTTTCAATCAGTTCGAGCGTTTTCGGCCGCCGGGCCGGGGCATAGAGCACTGCGTGAAAGCGGGCGTTGAGCGAGATCTTCTCGTCAACAGAGCCTGCGGCATCCAGCGCGTCCAGAACGTCCTCGCACTTGACGAAGTCGGCGCGCACCATGTTCGGAATGGCCCATCGCAAGGCCTGGCACTCCACAAGCGCGCGAAGCTGTGACACTTCCCATGCTTCGTCGGCGCTGAGGACTGCCACGCTCACGCCGCGCCGCGGTTCGGCCTTCAGGAAACCTTCGGCGGTGAGCTGCTTGAAGGCCTCCCTGACGATCATCTGGCTGACGCCATATTGCGTTGCAATCGCATCCTGGCGGACGCGTTCGCCGCCGGCGAGGCGATTGTGCAGGATCGCGGTCCGCAATTCATCGATGACAAGGGTCGCCGTCGACCGACTGCCGCCATAATGGTGCGGCTGTGCATTATCCGGGTCACTCAAAATCTCAGTCCTCTTTGGGAATTTTAGCGATAATTATTTGGGTCTCTAATGCTGTATGTGCCGTTCATTTTTCTCGAACTCTCCTCATAAGTCAATATTTACATGCGTTTATCTCGCGATAGCTGGCAGCTTTGTGGCTACTGATCCGGAAAAGAGGTCGCTTGACACACTATCGATTAGCGATTATCGCTAAAAATGCCAAATAACAGCCATGTGGATTTTTCGATGTTGCGACTTTCCGATTTCGACGCCGTCACCTTTGATGTCTATGGGACCCTTATCGACTGGGAGCCGTCCATCGTCGCCTTTCTGACAGGATGGGCCGGGAAGGCCGGCGTGAAGGCGGATGGCGAGGAGCTGATCATGGCCTTCGATCGCGCCCGGGCCGAAATCCAGAAGGAGCGACCGGCCCATCTCTACCCGGAGGTGCTGCGCCGCTGCTTCGATCGCATCTCCGCCGAATTCGGCGTGCCGGCGGATGCTGCGCAACGGGAAGCCTTTTCCAGGACGCCGCATGACTGGCCGGCCTATTCCGACGCCTCGGAAGGGTTGAAGGCGCTGCAGGCGCGCGTGAAGATCGGCGCTCTCTCGAACATCGACAACGCCTCGCTTTCGTCCTCATGCGCGAAGATGGACATACGGTTCGACGTCGTCGTCACGGCTGAAAGGGTAGGTGCTTACAAGCCGGCTCAGGAACACTTCGATACGGCTATCGCGGACCTGCAGGCGCTCGGCATCCCGCGCAACCGCATCCTTCACGTCGGCCAAAGTTTACGCGCCGATATCACCCCAGCCAACAGGCTCGGGCTGAAAAGCGCGTGGGTCAATCGCCCGCAAAGATTGCTCGGCCTTTCCGGCGAGGGAGCCGCCGAGGCGCGGCCCGATCTGACGGTCGCAAGCCTGGCCGAACTGCTGGACACTATCGCTTGATCAACCTGAAAACAGGAAAAGGGGAATGACATGAAATTTCGGACATTATCTGCAGTCACCATGATGGCGGCATCGCTGTTCTCATCGACTTTCGCGCTTGCCCAATCCGGCGATGCGGTGATCGACCGGATCAGGGAGAAGAACGCAATCTCGATCGGCTACCGCGAAGCGTCGATTCCGTTTTCCTACATAGACGACGAGGGCCAGCCGGTCGGATATTCGACCGATCTCTGCAAGGAGGTCGCCGAAACGGTGAAGACGGCTTTGGATTTGCCTGACCTGAAGATCGAATGGGTTCCGGTCAACCTTCAGAACCGGATTCCGCTGGTGGCGAACGGAACAGTCGACATCTCCTGTGAATCGGCCGTCAATACGATCGGACGGCAGTCGCAGGTCGACTTCTCGAACCCGTTCTTTATCTCCCACACCCGCTTTCTCGTGAAGACCGGCTCGGGGATTACCGAACTCGCCGACCTCGAGGACAAGTCGATCGCGCTGCCGATCAATTCCGTTCCGGAGCGGCTGATCAAATCCCTGATCGAAAAAGACAACCTCAACATGCGGATCGTCCCCGTGAAGGACAATTCGGAAGGCTTCCTCGCTCTGCAGACAGGTCGCGCGGATGCATTTTCGACCGACGATATCCTGCTGTTCGGGCTGAAAAACAAGGCGGTCGATCCCGCGGCTTATGAGGTCGTCGGAAAGCCGCTCTCCTACGACAGCTACGGTTTTCTGGTTCAGAAGAACAGCACGGTCTTCCTTACCCTCGTGAATGCAACACTGGCACGGCTTTCGCGCGACGGTGAACTGCAGGCACTCTACGCCCGTTGGTTCGACCCGATGGGTGTCCCGCTTTCACCTGACCTTGCGACGGTCTTTCACGTGATCGCCATTCCGGAATAAGGCGCCGGAACCGATCTCGCGGCGGCGTACAGAGGGACGCAAGGATGAACTATTCGTGGAACTGGGCCGTTCTGATCTCGGAACCCTATCTGCAGTGGCTCTGCTGGGGCACGCTGATGACAATCACGATCTCGCTCGTCTCCTGCGCGATAGCCCTTACGATAGGGACCTTTGTTGGCGTCCTTCACAGCACGGGGAACCCCTGGATCAGGCTGCTGACGCGCAGCTATATCAGCCTCTTCCGGAATATTCCGCTATTGCTGCAGATGTTCCTCTGGTTCTTCGTGGTTCCCGAACTGCTTCCGGATGCGACAGGCACGTGGCTGAAGCGTGACCTGCCGTATCCGGCGGTGGTGACGGCCATCGTCGCCCTCGGGCTGTTCACCGCGTCCCGCGTCGCCGTGCAGGTCAGCGCCGGCATCGCCGCGTTGCCGCCCGGCCAACGGATGGCGGCGATAGCCTCCGGCCTTTCGACGGCACAAACCTATCGCCTTGTGCTTATTCCCCAGGCTTTCCGCGTCATCGTGCCGCCGTTGACGTCAGAATTCCTGACGATCTTCAAGAACTCGTCGATCGCGATGACCATCGGCGTCTTCGAGCTGACAGCGCGGACGCAGCAGATCGAAAGCTACACCTATCAGGGCTTCGAGGCGTTCACTGCGGCCACCGTCATATACGTATCGATCGCGCTCGCCGTCACGATGCTGATGCGCCATGTCGAGCGCCGCACGGCAATAGCCGGAACCATCTGAGAAAGCGCAACAATGTCTGGATTTGATTTCTCTGTCATAGCCGACGCCCTGCCTTTTCTCGGCAAAGGTTTGGCCATGAGCTTCATGTTGACGGCGATTGCCATGGTGGGTGGTTTGGTACTCGGTTTGTTTCTCGCCATCCTGAGACTGTCGAACCTCCGGTTCGTCAGCGCCATTGCCGCTCTTTATGTCAACGGTTTCCGCGCAATACCACTGATTCTGGTGATCTTCTGGTTCTACTTTCTGGTTCCGCTTGCGGTCGGGAGGCCGGTCGGCGCTCTTCACTCGGTCATCATCGCCTTCATCCTGTTCGAAGGGGCCTATTATTCGGAAATTCTCAGGGCCGGCATGAGGAGCGTGCGCCCCGGTCAATGGCAGGCGGCGAAAGCGAGCGGTCTGAGTTATCTGCAAACCATCCGGCTGGTGGTGTTGCCGCAGGCATTGCGCAAGATGGCGCCGCTGATGGTTACCCAGGGCGTCATCCTGTTTCAGGATACGTCGCTGGTCTACGTCGTCTCGCTCCACGACTTCATGACCTCCGTAACCATTGTCGCCAATACGCAGAACCGCATCGTCGAAATGTATGTATTCGCGACGGCTGTCTATTTCGTTCTCTGCACGCTCGGCGGTGCGCTCGCCGAGCGGCTGAAACCCAAACGGGACCGTGCCTGAGCCATCTGCGGACCTGGCGGTTCTCCCACCCATGACTGGATATACCAATGACGTCGCGCGAAATGATCAGGGTTGAAAATCTGAACAAACGCTATGGCCATCTGCAGGTCCTGAACGACTGCAGTCTGACCGTCAGGCGCGGAGAAGTCGTCGTCGTCTGCGGACCGTCCGGCTCCGGAAAGAGCACGTTCGTGAAATGCATCAACGGCATTGAGCCCGTTCAGTCCGGACATGTGGCGATTGACGGCGAGGCTCTTGCGACCAAGGGCGGGGCGGCAGCGAAGCTCCGTGCTCGCGTCGGCATGGTGTTCCAGCATTTCGAACTCTACCCGCATTTGTCCGTTCTCGACAATGTCTGTCTGGCGCAGATCCATGTTCTCAAACGCAGCCGCGAGGAAGCGGTGAGCAAGGCCGAGGGCCTTCTCCGGCGCGTCGGATTGCTGGACAAGAAGCAGTCCTATCCTGCCCAGCTTTCCGGCGGCCAGCAGCAGCGCATCGCCATCGTCCGGGCGCTGGCCATGGATCCCGTCGCCATGCTCTTCGACGAACCGACCTCCGCTCTCGATCCCGAGATGATCGGCGAAGTTCTTTCCGTGATGACCGAACTTGCGCAGGAGGGCATGACGATGATCGTGGTTACCCACGAGATGGGCTTTGCAAAGGCCGCCGCCGACAGGATGGTCTTCATGGATCACGGGTCAATCATCGAGGAAGCAGAGACCGAACGCTTCTTCGCCTCTCCTAGCTCCGAGCGGGCTCGTCTTTTCCTCTCTCGCATTCTGGTTCACTGACATGACTGACCTCGTTGCCCCCACCATCGACGACATTCTTGAGGCGCGCCGAACGCTTGCCGGCGTGGCGGTCCGGACGCCGCTGCTTCGGTCCGAAAAGCTCGACGCCTTGACCGGCGCCAGGATATTGATCAAATGCGAGAACCTTCAGCGCACGGGCGCCTTCAAGTTCCGGGGCGCCTATAACTGCCTGTCGCGGCTGGATCGCGCGGCTTTTCCCGGCGGGGTCGTGGCCTATTCTACCGGCAATCATGGTCAGGCGATCGCAACGGTCGGCCGGATGCTCGGCATCGCCGCAACCATCGTGATGCCGGACGATGCGCCCGCGATCAAGATCAGCAAGGCGCGCGAGAACGGCGCGCGCGTGGTGCTCTATGATCGCCAGACCCAGTCGCGCGAACAGATCGCCGCGGAAATTGCCGAAAAATCGCCCGTCGCCATCGTACCGCCCGGCGACAATCCGCTTGTCATCGCAGGGCAGGCAACCGTCGCGGCAGAAGCGTTCGAGCAGGCGGGGGACGTCGCGATCGATGCCGTCATGGTGCCGTGCGGCGGAGGCGGTCTGTCGGCGGGAACCTGCCTTGCTGCAAGAGCGACGCCCTCCCGCGCCGAGATTTGGGCCGTCGAGCCAGAGGATTTCGACGACACGCGGCGTTCGCTCGCCACCGGAAAGCGCGAAGTCAACCCGGCTCTCGGCGGCTCGATCTGCGATGCGCTTCTGGCACCCACGCCCGCCGAACTGCCGTTCTCGATAAACCGCCAGGGTCTGGCAAAGGTGCTGGTCGCATCCGACCTGGAGGTGATGCGGGCAATCCGCTACGCTTTCGAGGAACTGCGCCTGGTTGCCGAGCCGGGGGGCGTCATCGCGCTGGCTGCGCTTTTGAACAATCCTGAGGCCGTCCGCGGCAAGAACATCATCGTCATTGTCTCCGGCGGCAATGTCGAGCCGGCGATTTTTACGCGCGCGCTTAAAGCCGACGACCGGCAGTCGGTCACGCAGTAATTCTCTCTCAACGAGGTTGAAATGGTCTCCATCATCGAAAAATTCGCCACGCTCGCAACCGACAATGCGCCGGGGCAGGAAGTCCGACAGAATTCGGGCAATATCAGTGAACTGATGCGCGGCGGGAAACTGTCCGGTCGTCCCGTTGATTTTTCACATGGCGACGTCGATGCCTTCGCGCCCACGCCGGGCGCATTCGACCGGTTTTCGGAAGCGGTCGAAGCCGGCGGCCGTCAGGCCTATACCGAATATCGCGGGTCGTCCGACATCCGCGCCGAACTGGCCGAGCGGCTCGCCGCCTTTACAGGGGCATCCGTTTCTACCGACGATGGGGTCATCCTTACGCCTGGTACGCAAGGCGCCCTGTTTCTGGCGGTTGCTTCGGTCGTCTCGGATGGCGACAAGGTGGCGATCGTGCAGCCCGACTATTTTGCAAACCGCAAGCTGGTCCAGTTCTTCGGCGGCCAGGTGATGCCGGTTGCCATGAATTACATGGACTCCACTGCTGAAGCCGGGCTGGATCTTTCCCAGTTGCGCGCCGCTTTCGAGGCGGGGGCACGAACCTTCCTGTTTTCCAACCCGAACAACCCCACCGGCGCCGTCTATTCAACAGGTGAGATCGACAGCATCGTCGAACTCGCCCGGGAATTCGACGTCACCATCATCGCGGACCAGCTCTATTCGCGGCTGCGCTATGACGGCGAGAGCTACACCCATATCCGGGCGCGCGGCATGCCGGACGACAAGGTGCTGACCATCATGGGGCCGTCGAAGACGGAGTCGCTCAGCGGCTATCGTCTCGGGGTGGCCTTCGGCTCTGCGACGATCGTCGGGAGGATGGAGAAGCTACAGGCTATCGTGTCCCTGCGCGCGGCAGGCTATAACCAGGCCGTGTTCAGGACCTGGTTCAATGAGCCGGATGGATGGATGGACGAGCGGATCCGCCTGCATCAGTCCATCAGGGACGATCTGCTCGAGGTTTTCCGCAGTGGCGGTCTCGATACACGTACACCACAAGCCGGAAGCTATCTGTTTCCGACCCTGCCCGCGCTTTCCGTCGGCTTGCGGGATTTCGTGCGGCTGCTTCGGCATCAGGCCAACGTCATCGTTACGCCTGGAACTGAATTCGGGCCTCATTCCCATAGCGTTCGCCTGAACTTCTCGCAGGATCACGCGGCGACCGTCGAAGCCGGAAAGCGCATCGTCGAGATGGTTCACCGTTATCGCAGCGAGGACGACTGATGGACCGGAGCACACCTCGACCACAGGGAGTTTACGTCCCGGCAAAGCGCCATCGCGACATGATCTTCGTCTCGGGGATGACGCCGAGAGAAAATGGCTTGCTCGTTCATGCGGGGCAGGTGGCGCCGGATGTGCCGGTGGAAACGTACCGGCAGGCGGTGGAACTGGCTGCCGGGAATGCGCTGAGGGCAGCGCAGTCCCAACTGATTGAGAATGAGCGGATAATTTCGATTCTAAACCTGACGGTCTATGTTAACGCACCGGCGGGATATGCCCTTCACAGCAAGATCGCCGATTTTGCTTCAAGATTCCTGGAAGAGCACACAAATGATGGCGTACCCAGTCGGGCCGCAGTCGGGGTGAGTTCCTTGCCGGGAGATGCTACCGTTGAAGTGTCTGTGATCGCAGCGGTAGGCCATGTCGTGCCCGAAGCGGTTTCTGAATGAGACCGGTGATCAGGCGGCCGATTACGGTCTGGTCGGGAGTATTCCCTGCCATCAGGCACCTAACCGCTTATGCATAACGCCTGTGAATCTCGCGAACAAAGATATCAAGCAATTGGATGTTTCGGAGATGTTCATCATGCCGACCGAGCAGGGCTGGTAAAATCTTGCGGCGGCCGCACCGCGCCGGCCGCCGCGCAGCATTGGAGATAGCGCAATGAAGGAAATCGATCCTGGACAGAGCTACCGGCTGATCGAGCCGGGTCCTGTTTTGTTGGTAACGACGCATGGTTCCGACGGGCCGAACGTGATGACGATGGGGTTCCATGTGATGGTCCGCCACGATCCGCCGCTGATCGGCTGCGTCATTGGCCCGTGGGATCACAGCCATTCCGCTTTGCTGGAAACGGGCAGATGCGTTCTCGCGGTCCCGCGCGCCACGATGAGCCGTGTCGTAACCCGGATCGGCAATTGTTCAGGGGCGGATATCGATAAATTCGGGACCTTCGACCTCTCCACCCGGGAAGGGACGGACGGCAGTGCCCCGTTCCTGACTGACTGCATCGCGAACCTGGAATGCCGCCTGGTGGATGATGTGCTTGCGGATCGCTATAACCTACACATCCTCGCGGTAACCCGCCTCAATGTTGCCAAGGACTGGAAAACCGCGGCGATGCTGCACCACGTCGGTGGTGGCCGCTTCAGGGCGGACGGTGATGTGTTCGACGAAAGTGAGCACATGGTTCTCTGGCGCCATCTTGATCATGACTGAGCAGAAGGACTTCTGCATTGCGTGTGGGTGTGCCCGGGCGTCTCATGAAGCTGGGCCATTTTCCGGACCTTCAGCCGGTGCGCCAGAACTTCGATGATATAGCATTCGCCCCTCTTTGACAGGAAACTGATGAGCACGATTTTTGGGCGATGCTCAGCCGATCCTGAAATGCGTCACCAGCATGTCGGTCAGCAGATCGGCTTGCCGGACGAGTTTGGCGCCGACAGTATCCTCATCGGTCGGCCGCTCGGCGAAACTCGTGATCAGCAGCACGCTGAACCGTACAACAAAGTCGAATTCGCCCTGGATCCCACCGGGGCAAAGCTCGTGCTCGGGTGTTAGAATTTTTAAGCGAGTGAATATCATCACTACGGGCCCACAGGTTCATATCCTTTCAAGACCCCAGATGCTCACTGTTTCACCGCTGTCTCTGTCGCTCGACCTCGCAAGCGACATTGCCAACGGCAGCTTCGCGTCCCCATTCTGGCCGTTTGCTTTTCCGAGACACCGAACTCCTCATAGCGGTCGTTCGTCATACTCCACCCGTTCGGCAGTGTACCATCGACTGCCCACTCAGGCGTTGGCTTTCCGCGCAACCGATTTGATGACACTCGCTCATCGTTTGCAATGCCGTGTCTTCGGAAAAAAGCAGGTCGGCGACACTTCAGTTACACTGCCTTGAAAGCCGTTGCAGATCGACATGCTCGTACACTTGATGTTCCGGCGGCGTCTTTCCCGCGAACTGAACGATTGCCTCCGCTACTGTATTCGCTGTGATAACGCCGTAGCGGGAGAGGCGGCGTGGGAGGATGGGCGAGAGTGCGGCCAGGACGTGCTGTGCAACCGCTTCCAAAACCCTCGTCTCGTCGCGCTGACCGAGCAGGAAGCCCGGGCGGATTATGTCGATCCGTACGAAGCCAAGCAGGGCGACCGCCTGTTCAATGGCACCCTTGGTCTTGAGATAGAAGCCGGTTCCGCCCGCGCCGACCGAACTCACTAGGATAAACTGACGGGCGCCGAGCGCTTTTGCGCCTTTTGCGAGGGCAAGGACGTAATCATGATCAACGCGGAACATGGCGGGTTGCGATCCGGCGGTGCGCATTGTGGTGCCAAGGCAGGAGATGGCAACATCGACAACGCTGGGCGCGACCGGCCTAAGCGCCGCTTCCGGTGCGACACATAATCGTTCGAAATCGATGGGATAGCCGAACGCGGTCGAACCGTTGCGAACGAGGCTGATCAGACTAACGTCGGGCCGCTCCACGAGTTGCTGACAGACGATCCTGCCGATAAGCCCGGTGCTGCCGGCAAGCAGAATGTTTCGGGTCAAGGTTCGACCCGGGTGGTTTCAGTGCACGATCTTCTTGTCTTTCCCCGGTATCAATCTAACTAAGGCAGTGCTTGTGGTAATGATGGTGTCGGAAGTCGCGGCATGCTTCCGCGCGATGGAATTCAAAAGCGATCAGAGAGTTCAGTTCTCCTAGGTCTGAGTGTGATGCGGAGTGCATTCAATTGACAGACGACACGAAACGCGCGGCAGGCGGCTCTTCTGAGAGTTTTCCGCTGCCCTCGTTTCAGCTTTCAACCGAAGATTTTCCGGCAGCCGAACAGTTTGATGTCTGGCGAGAGCTCTTGTCTCCGATTTGCGATGTCAGGCCTTCGGAGCCTCTGGATAATGGATTTCGCGGGTCTGCCCAGTCTATCGAGATCGGCATGTTGCACATGGTTTCGTATGATACGGGCGAGAATGTCGATTTCCTGCGCACCAAGGCGCATGAGCGCAAGTATGGTATTGATCACTGGTGCCTGAGTTTCGTCGGTCAGGGGCAGCTTATGGTTGAGCCTGACGAAAGCCCCGGTGTATTGAAAGGCGACATGCTGCTACAAACCTATGCTTCGTCTTTCACCGGGTTTGTCGGCGGCAATCAGATATCCTCTATGTTTTTGAAGCGAGACGATTTTGGCGAGTATGCCAGTCAGCTGGACAGTCAGACGGACCAAAACCTCGCAGGACCGGTGGCGGTGATCTTGCGAGAGTTTCTTGTGTCTCTTCGAAATCAGGCTGGTCGTCTGCATGCTTCAGATGTCCCGGCGATCAATGATGCTTTTGCAAATCTTCTCAAAGCCGTGATTACGCCGAATGCAGATACCTTGCAGGCTGCTACGGCGCCGATGTCAGCAACACAGCTGACGATGGCTCGGCGTATTATCAATATGAATCCGAAATCACCGGATCTTACGCCGGACTTGCTTTGTGCCAGACTTGGTATCTCAAGGCGCCAGCTTTTTTATATTTTTGAACCCTTTGGCGGTGTCATGAAGTATATCACGCAACGGCGTCTGGCCGCCTGCTACAATGAGATTGTGCGACAATCCGGGCACAAGATGATCAGCACAATTGCTTACGAATTCGGCTTTACCAACCTCTCTTCGTTCTATCGCCAATTCCACGCCCGATATGGAATCCGTCCGGGTGAGGCGCGCGCTGCCTGGCTGGAGGCACAAAGCAAACCCGGTAGAAGCGCGGCCGGCACTGTTACAGACGGGTTGCTGAAATTTCCCGCCAACTGATTCTCGGTATCAGCCTGCACGGTTCGTTGCCCCAACAGGTTCGAGAGTTGACCTGCTGGAGGTAGCCGCACGCGCAGCTTCAATTGTACATACGTGCAAATCTGTTTGCGTTGAGTGCAAAACAGCCTAACCGGGATTTCCCTCTTTTTATAATCAACTTATGATACAATAGGTTGTATATTCTTGCGTTCACCACCGGTGCACTCGCCATCCCGCCTCGTTCTCGGAGCGGGTTTTTTCACGGGTGGTGTTTCGTGACTGGCAAATGACAATTTTCGCAAGATAGATTTTTCAGGGGGCGCTGCACTGATGGATAGGGATGCGACGAGGGTGGGCGGCCGATCATCTGTTTACCGCATGGTTTTGGCGCTCATTTGTTATCTTTCTGTCAGTCTTGGCGTCTCGGTTGCTATGGCTCAGGGTGCAGCGCCACCCGAACCCGGCAAAGATTCAACGATCGGGCAGGAAGTCACTAATCCCGAGACGGGTATAACCACGACCGTCACGACGCTCATTTAGGATCCGTCGGGAACGGCGACCGCGGGCGAGACCGCTTTTGTTCAAACAGCTGATGGTTACACCTTTCTGGTCAAATCCACCGGTGAGACGTTTTACAATACGGATGATCCGCCGGTCTCCTTCACCATTGTCTCGATTTCGGGTGGCGAGGCCGTCATCAGCAGTCCGGCTGCGGATGGAACCGACTTAACGACAGGTTTTCCGGTCGAGCAGCAAACGACCAGTTTTGAACAAGACTTTTTCAGCTCCGGCTCGGAAGGAACTCTGGAGCCGCCGGTTGATGTCGACGGGCCGAATGGCGTCAAACAGGTTGAATTCGGCAGGAACGGCAGGAACGGTCGCAATGGTGCTGCCTTTGTCCCTCCACGTTCGGGTGGCGATGGTCAGGATGGCCCGACCCAAACCAAAACGCTTGTCGGTGATGTGAACGCGACCTCGAATATCGGCTGGGAAGTGGGCAGTGTCGGCGGCGATGGCGGCGAAGGCGGCGATTCCTATCTGAGTTTTTTTGATGGTCGCGATGGCGGCGATGGCGGCGCGGGCGGCACGGTCAATGCGACGCAAGGGGCGTCGAGCAGGATCGTGACGGAAGGCGACGACCACTACGGTATCTTTGCCTTTAGCCGCAGTGGCGAGGCCGGCAATGGCGGTTCCGGTTTTGCTGCGCCCGGCGGTGGTACGGGCGGTCACTCATCCGATGGCGGCAGTGTAACGGTCACGCAGCGGGGAACGGTATCGACGTCGGGGCAGAACTCCCATGGAATCTATGCGCTGAGCGTCAGCAATAATGGTGGCAATGGCGGTGATCAGTGGGGGCTGGTCGGTTCTGCCGGCGACGGCGGATTTGGCGGCAGCGGCGGAACGGTTGTTGTCAACACGACAAGCGGCTCCACAATCCTGACCACCGGCGACTTTGCCAACGGTATTTTTGCCCAATCCATCGGCGGAACCGGCGGGTCGGTAGGCTCCAGCGGCAACCTTCTGGTCTCACTGATTGGCAGTGCCGACAATGGCGGCAATGGTGGAGCGGTGACGGTCAGCAATGGCGGCACCATCGAAACCCGCGGGAATGGATCCAGCGGCATTTTGGCCCAGTCGATCGGTGGCGGTGGCGGCCATGGTGGCACAGCCGGCGGCCTTGTAGCGCTTGCGCTTGGCGGTGTCGGCTCCAATGGCGGCAGCGGCAGTACGGTTGCCGTCACCAATACCGGAACCGGTTCGATACTTACGCTGGGTGATTCTGCCGACGGCATCATGGCCCAGTCGATTGGCGGATCGGGCGGTGATGGTGCGAATGCTTTCGGCCTGGTCAGTATCGGCGGTAACGGTAGCAAGGGCGGCAGCGGCAGCGCGGTCAGTGTCACGAATAAAGGCGTCATCGAGACACGCGGCGAGGATTCGGTCGGCATCACTGCCCAGTCGATCGGCGGCGGCGGCGGCGATGGCGGTTCCACCGGTGGTATGGTTGCCGTTGGCGGCAGCGGTGCCGGCGGCGGCGACGGCGGCGTGGTAACGGTCACCAATGATGGAGCAATCAAGACCAAAGGCGATGATTCCCAAGGGATTCTGGCCCAGTCCATTGGCGGCGGCGGTGGCAATGGCGGCTCTGCCGGTGCCGTCGGTGCCGTCGGTGCCTTTGTCGGTGTTGCTGTCGGCGGTACTGGCGGCGCCGGCGGGAAGGGTGGCGACGTGGATGTCGTCCTGTCCGATGAAGATACATCGCAACCTTCGCAAATCGTGACGGAGGGAGATCGTTCGACAGGCGTCTTCGCACAGTCTGTCGGCGGTGGCGGCGGCAATGGCGGCTATTCGGTATCGACGGCTGTTTCGGCCGGGCTGGTTTCCGGGTCATTGGCCGTCGGCGTCGGCGTCGGCGGCTCTGGCGGTTCCGGGGGCAAAGGCGGCGATCTTCGGGTCGGCACGGTCGATGGCTCCGGCAATCTTGCTACTGCTGGCGTTTCGGGCAGCGTCTTGACGCAGGCCGACCGGTCCGCAGGCATGGTTTTCCAGTCGATTGGCGGCGGCGGCGGTAATGGCGGCCTTTCCGTGGCGGCGAGTGCAGCCGGTTCGCTGGCATTTTCCGGCAACTTGTCCATTGGCGTCGGTGGTTCCGGTGGCAGCGGTGGCAATGGCGGCGAAGTGAAGGCCTATACCGATGCCGATATCACGACGCTTGGTGGTTCTTCGACGGCCTTGCTGGTGGAATCTATCGGTGGCGGCGGTGGCAATGGCGGCGGCAGCATTTCTGCCGGCGCCAGCGGCAGTGGTGTCGGCGCTGCCAGCATCAATGTGGGCGTTGGCGGCTCCGGCGGGACGGCTGGCCGGGGTGGTGCCGTGACGCTGATTGCAGGCGGCGACAAAATTCACACCGAAGGCCAGTTTTCCTCAGGCGTTATCGCGCAGTCGATTGGCGGCGGCGGCGGCGGCGGCGGTTATGCTATTGGCGTCGGTGGCGCCGGTGCGGGCGTGGGTGCGGGCGCAGTCAATGTCGCTGTCGGCGGCGGTGGCGGTGCTGGCGGCGACGGCGGAACCGTCGATGCAAGCGTCGGCGCCGATGTCGCCACGCTTGGCGATGATTCCGGTGCGGTCTTGATCCAGTCGGTCGGCGGTGGCGGTGGCAATGGTGGCTACTCGGTTGCCGCCGGCGTGGCAGGTGCTGGCACGGGCGCTGGAACGGTTTCGGTTGGTCTGGGAGGTTCGGGAAGCGCTGGCGGTGCCGGTGGCGTGGTCGATGCCACAATTAAGGGTGAGGTTTACACCGAAGGTGATCGCTCCGCCGGTGTTGTCGCGCAGTCGATCGGCGGCGGTGGCGGTAATGGCGGATTCAACGTTTCGGGAGGCATCGCGGGTGCCGGGGTCGGCAGCGGGACCGTATCCGTCGGCCTTGGTGGCGATGGCGGCAGTGGCAGCGCTGGCGGGGCCGTCACTGCCAAGGTGCAAGACAATGTGACCACGAAGGGCGGCGATTCAACGGCTGTACTGGCCCAATCCATCGGCGGTGGCGGCGGCAATGGCGGCTTCAATGTGTCCGCGGCGGTTTCCGGTGGCGGTACCGGTGCCGGTGCCGTGACGGTCGGGCTGGGCGGTTCGGGCGGCGATGGTGCCGAAAGCGGTGCCGTCACGCTTGTCAGCGAAGGCAACATCCAGACATCCGGTGAGCGTTCCTCCGGTTTCGTTGCGCAGTCGATCGGCGGCGGCGGCGGCAATGGCGGTTTCAATGTTTCCGGCTCTGTCACGGGCGCGGGCACAGGGGCCGGAACGATCAATGTCGGCCTTGGCGGCTCCGGTGCCGGTGGTGGCAATGGTGGTACCGTCAATGCAACATCCAACGGCACGATCCTGACACAGTCCTATGGCTCTTCCGGCTTTGTCGCGCAGTCGATCGGCGGCGGCGGTGGCAATGGCGCTTTCAATGTCAGTGCCGGCGTTGCCCTTGCAGGAACGGGGGCGGGATCGGTTTCCGTGGGACTTGGCGGCAGTGGTGCGGGCGGCGGCGATGGCGCGGCTGTGACAGCGAAGACGACTGCGAATATCGAAACCAAAGCCGATGCCTCGACCGGTGTGCTCGCACAGTCCGTCGGTGGCGGTGGCGGCAATGGCGCGTTCAATATCGCGCCGGCGATCGCAGGCGCGGGCACCGGGTCCGGCGCTGTTTCTGTCGGCCTTGGCGGCAGTGGCGCAGGCGGCGGCAATGGCGGCACGGTTGATCTCACCGTTGAAAATGATGTGCTCACCCGTGGCGCAGATTCCGCCGCAATCATCGCGCAGTCGATCGGCGGCGGTGGCGGCAATGGAAGCTTCAACGTGACCGTCTCCGGCGCAGGTGCCGGAACCGGTTCGGGTAGTATCGGGGTCGGCCTCGGCGGCCGCGGTGGCACCGGCGGCAATGGCGATGTCGTGACTGCGGACGTCACGGGCAATGTGGCCACCGAAGGCGAAAATTCCGCAGGTCTGCTGGTCCAGTCGCTTGGCGGCGGCGGTGGCAATGGCGGCATGAATGTAACGGCGTCCGTGGCTGTGGCCGGAACGGGTTCTGGCGGGGCTTCTGTCGGTCTCGGCGGGGCTGGTGGCGACGGCGGCGATGGCGGCACGGCGTCCGGAACGCTTGAGGGGGATATCAAGACATCAGGCAACCAGTCTTCGGCCTTCGTGGTCCAGTCGCTCGGCGGCGGTGGCGGCAATGGCGGCATGAACGTTTCGTCGACCGTCACGCTTGCCGGTACCGGAACGGGGGGCGTCAGCGTTGGCATCGGTGGCTCTGGTGGCGGCGGTGGCAAGGCTGATACCGCAACCGGCAAGTTGACCGGCAATATCGCTACATTCGGCACGGATTCGACGGGCTTTCTCGTTCAGTCGCTTGGCGGCGGCGGCGGCAATGGCGCGCTCAACGTTTCTGCCGGTGTCAGTGCATCGCGCAGCGGGTCGGGAGCATTGGGCGTTGGTGTCGGCGGTTTTGGTGGCGACGGCGGCAACGGCGCTGCGGTGACGGGAACACTGAACGGAGACGTCTACACGGCCGAAGATCGCTCGGGCGCTGTGGTGATCCAGTCGCTTGGCGGCGGCGGTGGCAATGGCGGCATGAACGTAGCGGGCACGGTATCGCTTTCCAGCCAGAACAGCGGTTCCGTCGGGGTTGGCATTGGCGGCTTTGGCGGAGGCGGCGGCAATGCCGATACCGCGACGGGTACGGTGACGGGCAATGTTACGACTGAAGGCGATGATGCGACCGGCGTTCTGGTTCAGTCGCTCGGCGGCGGCGGCGGCAATGGCGGCCTCAATGTTACGGGTGCGGTCAGTGTTTCCGGAAACGGCAGCGGCGCGGCTGCTATCGGGGTCGGCGGTTTCGGCGGCGATGGTGGTGAAGCCGGCAATGTCGTTGCCAGTTATGACGGCACAGCTTCGACCAACGGGGATAGATCAAACGGCGTTGTCGCGCAGAGCCTTGGCGGCGGTGGCGGCAATGGCGGCGTCAATGTCTCGGCCGGCATTACGTACGCAAACAAGCTTTCCGGCTCGCTTGGTCTCGGCGTTGGTGGTTTCGGTGGCGGTGGCGGCAATGCGGGATCGGTCAATCATACCGTTGCCGGCTACGTGCAGACCAAGGGCGATGATGCCGTTGGTATTCTCACACAGAGCCTTGGCGGCGGTGGCGGCAATGGCGGCCTGACTGTCGACGGCGCGGTTTCCCTTTCCCGCCAGACCAGTGCTGCTGTCGCGATCGGTGTTGGCGGTTTCGGAGGAAGTGCTTCCGATGCGGGCGCTATGACGCAGTCGGATATCGCAGCCGGTGTTCTGACCTACGGCAATAACGCGACCGGCATTCTGACCCAGAGTCTTGGCGGTGCGGGTGGCAATGGCGGCACCAATATTGCCGGCGCGCTGGACCTTTCCCAGGAGAACGGCGGCTCGGCTTCGCTTGGCGTTGGCGGTTTCGGCGGCGGTGGCGGCAATGGTGGTACTGTCGAAAGCAAGGTGCGCACGAGCGACATCTACGATGCCATCACGACCATCGGCGATGATAGTATCGCGGTCATGGCGCAGTCGATCGGCGGTGGCGGCGGCAATGGCGGATTGGCCGTGGTCCTGAGTGGCAATGACCTGGCAAACCAAAGCACCGGGGCCTCGTTTTCCAAAATCGCAGTCGGTGGCGCTGGCGGAGATGGCGCTGATGGCGCTGACGTGACAGTCAACAATACCGGTACGATCCTTGTCCGGGGCGACAACAGTTATGGCATTCTGGCGCAGTCACTTGGCGGCGGCGGCGGCAATGCGGGAATGTCGATTTCGACGCCGGCAGTCACGATCGCCGATTATGTGATCTCCAATGTACTGGGGGCGAGGACCGGAACGGATGGCGTCGCAGGCGTCGTCACTGTCAACAATACCGGCGACATTGTCGTGACAGGCGTCGGCAGTCAGGGCGTTCTCAGCCAGTCGATCAATGGCGGCGGCGGCAACATTGACATCTTTCTCGATTTTGCGAGTTCGGATGAGGCCGCGGACCCGGAAACGGTTTCCGATCCGTCGGTCTCTCTGGCCAACACAACCTCGCTCGGTGGCGAAAATCTGGACGGGGCTGCCGGTGCCGATGTTTCGCAGCGGCACAACGGCGATATCCTGACGATTGAGGACCGGTCGTCTGGCTTCCTGACGCAGACGATTGGCGGCGGTGGCGGGACATCGACCATAATAGTCAATTCCGGCGAAAGCGCCGATATCACCGTGACCGCCATGCTGGGTGCAATCGACACGGATAATGCCGGCGGTGGCGATATCGTATTTGAGCGCTCCGGCACGATCAGTACATCGGGCGCGCTTTCAACCGGCAGCCTTTCGCAGTCGATCGGCGGCGGCGGCGGCCGTCTGGTGATCGTTGGCGGCGCCGGGGCGGAAGGTGCGGGACAGCGCGATGCCAGCGTCATTCTTGGCGCCGATCCTTCTTTCAACAATCCGGGCGGCGATATCTCCCTGACGTTGAACGGCAATGTTTCAACGCTCGGCGACAATGCCAGCGCCCAGATTGTGCAGTCGATCGGTGCGGGCGGCGGCGAAACCTACCTGACCGGGCTCGATCAGGCGACGGTGACCCTCGGCGCGACGGACGGTTCGACCGGCGATGGCGGTGCTGTCACCGTCAACAATATCGGCGGGACAAGCACGGCCGGCACGCGCGCGCACGGCTTCGTTCTGCAGAGCATCGGCGGTGGCGGCGGGCTGATCGGCACGGATCTGGATGCCTCCGACGTCGACGTCGTTCTGTCGGACTTCAACGGCGGCGATGGCGGGAATATCAATTTCAGCAATACCGGATATGTAGCTACATCAGGCGATGGATCCATCGGCATTCTGGCGCAAAGCCTCGGCGGCGGCGGTGGCTCCATTGACAGTCTCTTCCATGGCAGCGCAGGCGGCGACGGAAGCGGTGGCAGTGTTTCCATCGACCAGACCGGCAATGTGCTTGCGACCGGCAGCCGCGGGATCGCCGTTCTGGCACAGTCGCTTGGCAAGGATGGTGCAGGCGACATCGATATCGCGCTCGACGGCGTCATTGTCGGCGGGAGCGATGCCAATGGCTCCACCGATACTGCGGCCATCGTCATGGGCGGCGGAACAGCCAATACGCTGTCGCTGTCTTCCGACAGTTTCCTGACAGGCGTGAATAACCGTATCCTGCTCGGTAGCAGTGGATCCGAAGCCGTGAGGCTCAATGGACAGGCTATCGGGAATATCGACCTTGGCGGCGGTCTCAACACCGTGCTGGTTTCCGAGGGCGCCTCTTTCTGGGCGCAGGATAAGGTCGATCTCGGTACTTCAGGCACGCTGACGGTGAACGGCAACCTTTATCTCGGAGGGGCCGCCTATCTTTCCGGAATTGTCCTGGGCGCCGACACGAAGGCCTCGGACTTCAGCGTCACTGAAAATGTCAGCCAGACGACGACCGTCAACGGCTCACTCGTTTTCGGCCAGACTGCGACCTACACACCGGATGTCTATTTCGATGAAGCCGGGACAGCCGGCGGGAGAAGCGATCTGATCAAGGTCACGGGGAAGGCAACCCTTGCCGGAACCATCTATCCGATCTTGAACGACCTTGATCGTCTGGGACCGCTGGCGTTGATCACCGCTGATGGCACCCTCACCAATAACGGCGTGACTGTCGTCGGAACCCCGGTCGTCAGCTATAAAATCGGCATCACGACGCTTCCCGGCGGACTGAGCGCAATCGACCTGATCCCGAGCGCCAATTTCCAGATGCCCGGGATGAACCGCAACCAAACCCTGACGGCGGAACATATCAATCGTGTTCTCGAAGGGCAGGGGACTGCCGCAATGGGCGACATGTTCGGTCTGATTGCCAATATGGCGACCTCCGATGAGGTGGTGAGCGCGGTGGATAATCTGAGTTCCTACGGTTTTGCGACCACCCAGATCGATGCGCTTTACTCCGGCTATCGTTTTGCCCAGACGCTTGAGGATTGTGGTCCGAGCAATTTCGGTGCGAAATTCGGTGACGAACGCGGCTGCGCCTGGGCGAGCGGCAGTGCCGGCCGGTTGAATGGTTCGGCCTCGTTTGCGTATCAGGGGTATGAGGCGGAAGATGCCGGGTTCTCCACAGGCATTCATGTGCCGCTCAACGACAATGGACTCTATCTCGGTGCGGGTGCCGGCCTCGAGAGCTTCAGTATCACAAGCGGCGGCAATTTTTCGGCCGGCGGCAATCGTGGCCTGGCCGGTGCTTCGCTGTCACAATATGTCGGTAACTGGAAGACCTACGGCAGCGTCAGTGGCTCCATTTCCCACTATAGCACCACGCGTTACATCGATATCGCCGGGACCTTGCCCAACGGGCAGGTTGTCATCGGCGGTACGGGGCGCGCCGACCAGCACATCGGACAGGCCAATTTCCGTATCGGAACCGCCTATCGTTTCGACGATTTCGCGACGGATGTCTATTTTGAGCCCGGCCTGCATTTCGATGCCGCATACTTGCATTCTTCCAATGCGTCGGAGAGCGGGACGCAGTATGGGCTTGAGCTAAGAGATACTGATCAGTGGATCCTGTCGGCCACGCCTTCGGTGGAAGTCGGTGTCGAGACTCAGGTCGGTGAAGCGATGCGAATGCAGGCGTTCCTGCGCGGTGCGGTCAGTTTCTCCGATAAGGACAATGTCTACGTCAACTCGACCTTTGCCGGAGCCAGCTCCGCCGACGGCGCGTTCCGCAACTACAGCCAGATCGGCAAGGTGACAGGCAAGATCAACGCCGGTCTGACCTTCTCGAATACCGCAAACAGCGCCCAGGTGACGCTCGGTTATCAGGGCATGTGGAGTGATGACACGGTCAGCAACGCAGCCACTGTGGATTTTGGCTTCCGCTTCTAAAGCACTGTTTATGATCGTCATAGCGGGGGCGCATTGCAGGCAGGCGATAAAACGGCATCTTCAACTTGACGGAATGTGGAATTCGATGTGTGATTGTAATGCCTGGCTGCCTGACGTCGGCTCATCCCTTCCGACACCGCCAGTCGCGCCTTCAGACGAAGATCCACGGTATAAATCCTCTGTCCCTCCTGCGGCCGTTGCAGAAGGAAAATAGGTGGCCGGGTTTCAGGCCGCCCGCGACCGAATTATTCCACCGCTTCCGCGTCCGACTGTTGCACCGCCGGTCTCCCAAAAAGATCCACCCCGAAAGATCCGCTCAAGACCGGTTTCAGCTATAATCGAGTTCTATTCCGGCCATGACGATGCCTTGTCTTGCGCCACCCGTACCGACTTTTGTATGCCTCTGGAGGCTTTCCTCTTTTCTCCGAAAAGCGAAAAAGCCCTATCTCTTTGTTTTGACGCATTTTAGCGTAGGGCAATCTGGTGAATGCCGTCGTTGTGTATCGCGTCGACGGGGATTGCTCCACCTTCGCTGTCCCAGCGATCCAGGGCCGAGTTTTTTCGGTCTGGCACCTGCAGGTAGTCTCCGAGCACGTCTAGAAGCTCTTCTCTATTCAGCGCTCTTGCTTCGAAAATCCTGATAAGCATTCTGGAAAACACGATGACAGATGCGGTATCCGGGAGAATATTCTTCCGGCGCACCTCGTCCATGAAGCCAGCGATCATTTTGATGTCGGAAGATGTCAGGTAGCCCTCGGGCATGATGCGCTCCTTTCCTGTCACTAAATTGTTAAAACATGTTCTTTGGATAATCCTGCGCAAGAGTGAGCGTTCTGCAACGCCAGCGCCCACAGCACCGATACTCGCAAACAGGACCCGGCATGGACCCCCTCATGATCTGCGGACCGAATTGCCACCTGCGATGATGCGATTGATCAACGCCGCCACAGCCACGTGCATTTTGCGGTCTGCCTTTGTGCCTTCAGCGTTCTCATGTGCGGCCGCCGCGTCCTTGAGCACGCCCATGATCTCGCTTTCCGGCAGGACCTGAGCGACGTTCAGCGCAAGAAGCAGGGCCTCGCAAATCGAGAGCGCCGCTATACCCGAATGAATGTCATGATCCGACATGCCGTGCTGGCCTCTTTTATGATATACGCGCGCCACATTGAGGAACGAGCGGCGCATCAGGCAGCCTCTCAAAATATCTGCTATGTTGCGCTGATCGACATCAGTCGCCGGTCAGATTTCGCTGACAGGATTTCGGCAGATGTCGAAGATTGGTATCCATTTTGGAAAACACCGCGCTCGTCCGCAAGCTTGGCGCATTCGTTGCCCTTTCGGGGGCCGAGCTGTCGGTGCTGGAGGCGTTGCACAAGCGCCGCCGGGTCTTAGTCGCCGGCCGTGACCTTGTCCATCAAGGGCAATCGGAACAGGCGGCCTATATTCTGGCCTCCGGCTGGGCGTGCTCCTACAAGATCCTGCAGAATGGGCAGCGGCAGATCGTCGATTTTCAGATTCCGGGCGATTTCCTCGGGCTGCGCAGCGTGCTGCTGCATGTGTCGGATCACAGCATCGAGCCCGTGACCGACATAGAGGTGACGGAGGTCCTTGCGGCCGACCTTCTGGATGCGTTTGCGCGCCCCCCCCCCCCCCGGCTGGCCGCGGCTGTGCTCTGGGCTGCGTCCCGGGACGAGGCGATGGTGGTGGAGCATCTGGTGGATGTCGGACGCCGAAATGCGGCCGAACGCATGGCGCATTTCCTGCTGGAACTTGGCGCCCGGCTGTCCCTCGTCGGTCTGGGCAGCAGGGCAGGTTATGCCTGTCCGTTGACGCAGTATCTTCTGGGCGACGCGCTGGGACTGAGTGCTGTCCACGTCAATCGGGTGCTGTGGCAATTGCGCGAGTCGGAAATGGTGACGTTTCGCGATGGCCACGTCGCATTCCATGCCTATGATCGCCTAGCCGAATGTGCAGATTTCGACCCGACTTATCTGGATCAGGTCGGACCGCCCTTGATCGAACCACCAGAGCATTGTAGGCGCCGGAACGCAGTGCCATGACGGGCCCCTCGCCGCTGATTGCGGGTTTGACGTGTATCGAAACTTCGATGCCGTCCTAAGTATGAAAATCGGCCGGTGACTCGGCAAACTCACCGCTCGTCCTGCCCCAGGATGTGCATTTGAGCAGGCCCTTCTCGAAATATCCGATCTCTTCTACGGAGGGGGTGTCGACCGTCAGGGTGCGCATCAGTGCGACCTGGGCGTCGGAACAGGGCACGAGGGATGTTGCGCCGACTGCATACGAACAAGATTGTCGTTGCGAGTGCAAACAAGGCTGCCCGGATCGTCTGGGCGGTCTTATCCAGGAACAAACCCTTTCAGCTGGTCGCCACCTGACGGCGCGAGGCTGAACGACTTGCGAGAAGAAATCGATGGCACCGTGATTTGATCGGATGTGAAGCCTGATGGTTCCAGTAGATCGCCTTGTTTCGACCGGGACATGCAAACCCTGGTGGTGGCAGTGGAGCAAAAGTCTGGTCGTCTTGTAAGGAACGCATCCCAGCGGCTCCCATTGTGGCTCGGGCATTCGCCCACAAACAAGCCGGATACGCTGAAGCAGGGTTTTCTGGGACTATCGTTTCTTTTTGCATACCGGAGGCGAACCATACACTGGAACCAGATTTCGATCATCCTTCCTTTGGCGGGGCTGGCGGCGATCTCTGCCACTGCGGCGGGGACGTTTTTTTAAATGTCTCGGCGGCCTCGGCATCCTGCGCATGAGGCCTGGGGCGAGCCGAAAGCTTGCGGTAGCCCATGGCCGCACTTCGCGACCCAGGGTCTCCTCGCTCACTGAGATGCGGAACTCTTCCCAAATCCACTGGGCCACAGACGCCAGCGTACGACACCATCCAGATACGGGGTCGGCCCGCGCTCGACGGCTTGCGCCAAGGCCGCCCGTTGTTGATCGTTCAGCAGCGAAGGCTTGCCCGGAGCCTTGCCGTTGATCAGTCCGTCGGGACCGCGATCATTGAAGCGCGCCACCCAGTCGCGCACGATCTGAACCGTAACGCTGCCGAGCCGGGCGGCATCGCCGCGTGATCCGCCATCATAGATCGATGCAAGCGCGAGAAGGCGCCGGGCCTGGTCGGCATTGCGTGTCTGGCGAGCCAGAAGCCGCAACTTGGCCCCATCAAAATCCGACCGTAGAGAAATCGCCGAACCCATCCCAAACCTCCTGTTTGCGACATCGATTCAGATTCGTCGGCTTTTGGGAAGCCCGAGAGTCAGCATTATTGAAAGTTGGTATTACGCCCTGGCCGCTTGCGGGTGAAGGCACGCACGGTTTGGGTTTTGGCGGCAGCCGCTTCTGAAGCGATCTCGTCTTCGGTCGCATCGGCAACCAGCTCTTCGAGATGCAGTTCCATCTGGTCGATCAGCCGCTGGGTGCGCTCCCGGCTCGGACCGTGTTTGTCCCGCTCCAGCCTGGCGATCAGCAATTGCAGATGGGCGTTGAGCGCCTCGATGCTGGAAAGTTTTTCTTTGGCTTTGGTCGCTTCGGCCTCGGCCTGCAACCGCGCCTCGCCTTCTGCCAGCAGTGCGGCGTGGGCGCTGGCAAGATCGTCAGGAGCGGCGGTAACGACATGCCAACATAGGAGCATATTTCTTCAACGAATTCAATGAATAAGACACTCAAATCCGTGTCGGACGCCAGGTTTCCCGAGGGGCCCGCCAGTCAATTGCGGACAGCAAACAGGAGAGCTGTGCCGGCGTGATCGCCACCGCACCGCCCTCCACATTTGGCCAGATAAACCGGCCGCGTTCCACTTTTTTTCATGAACAGGCAGGCGCCCTGGCCATCATGCCAGATCAGTTTTATCAGATCACCGCGGCGGCCCCGGAAGCAGAACAGATGACCGCCCAGCGGATCGTGCTTCAGTACCTCCTGTACCCGCAACGCCAGCGAAGGGAAGCCGCACCGCATGTCTGTGTGTCCGGTCGACAGCCACACCTTGATCCCCGTTCCCATGGGAAACGGGTTCATCGCAACGTCTCCAGTCCACGCATGATCCGCAGCAGGACGTCCACGTCGACATCCTTGCCGACGATCACACGGCGGCCGTTCGCACTCACCACCTCCATGCGGCCGCGGTCGGTGATGGGAGGCGGCATAGCCGCAGTTTGCGCGGGCGGCGTGCTCGCAATAACCGGATTGCCAACAACGACCGCCGGAACAAACCCCTTCGTCGAGCGGTGGACAAGCCGTCCTTCCCGCGCGGCCCTGCGCCAGGCATTCAACTGCCAGCGCGTGATCCCGTGACGCTGCGCCGTGGCCGTGACCTGCCGCGGCCCTTGATAACTCTCAGCCACAATCGCCAGCTTCGCTTCATCCGTGAAACGCCGCCGATGCCCGCTATCGACAATCTCCATCCGGCTGAAATGACCTACGAGATCGCTTGTGATGTCCATGATGAAAGCACCGTCTGTATTGCCGTCCATATAGGCAGAGCATTCACACGATCACTGGCATCCGCAATGCGGCCCTGCCGGATGCGCACCTTCATCAGGGCTGTGCTGGGGTTCTATCTCGACGGATTGCTGATGTCACGGAGGACCGAATAGGGTCCCTCCGTGACACGACGACGTCGTAACCAGCCTTGCCCAATCAGCAACCATTTCTCACGAAGAGGAATAGCCCTCCGGCTTGCTGTTGTAGGGGGTCATTACCCCGGTGATCGGGTCCGCCGAAACGACATTGAGCTGATCATGATCCGCGAGCGTCAGGCCGTTCAGGTAAAGTGTGTTGAAGGCAGTTGTATCGCCAGACAGTGTCAGTTCGAGCATCTTCGTGCCGTCGGCGGATCGCCAGCCGAGAATGTTCTGTCCCGCTGTCGCGGTTCCCGAGCAGGAGGTCTCGCCGACGCTGTCTAGCACGGGCGAAGGGACATAGAGCTGCTCGATCGTGCGCACGAAGGCATCCGAGGCCGTTCCACCCTTGCCGAAACTCGCCGTCGCCGATACGATCACGCCATCTGTCACCGGCGGATCGAGATCGACCGACCAGTTCCCATTTGCATCCGTCGGCACAGCCGGAAGCGTATTTGGTGTTCCACCCGAAGGTGTTACGGTCACGGTGACGTAGGTATTCAGCTGGACGGTACCCCAGACCTGATTTGGGAGCACGCTATCTATGGATGGCGGAACGGGGCGGTTTGCGACGGGAGGCGTCGGCGGTACCGTCGACGCCAGCGTAGAGGTCCATATGTGATCGTGATTCACGCCGCACCACACGGCCCTGATGCCCGTCGCATCGCCGCACAAACCGGGGGACTTTTCCGTGCCGCCCGGCGTTGTCCGAGTTGGGGTGCTCCAATCTTCTGTTCCATTCGGACAGGTGGACCAATAGATTGTATCCGGAGATTGCCACCATAACATCGCAAGCCCGTTGTCATAACCTGCCAACGCAGGCGCGTCTTTCGATTGGGCCTGCGGCAGCACATGAGGAACCGACCATTGACCGGAATACACGGAATGGTTGAGTTGTCCGTACGCGTCAGGCCAAGCCAAATGTAGCGCATTGTCAGCGGCGGCAAGTGCCGGGCTGTAACTGATGGTGAATTGAGGCTGTGAGGGGTTTGACACATGCTCCGGCGGAGACCACGTTTTTCCATCATATGTGCAATACCAGATCAGGTTATCCATGCCCGCCCATGCCATGTACAACGTATTATTGTAGGTGGCGAGTGCCGGCCCGTTAGCTGTCGTGGGCGAGAAAGTAAGCTGGGTTTGGAGAGACCAGCTAGGATTTTCATCGATGGTTGCATACCAGATGCAGGTGTCATCGCTTCCGCGCCATGCGACGAAAAGGCGATCATTGAAGGCTGCAATTGCGGGGGCGTCCAGCGTTCCCCCGTCGGGTTGGATCAAAGGGACGCTCCAGTTTGTTTCCGACCCGCAGCTGAAATAGATGTTGCTGTGCCTCTTGTTTCGCCAAACGACATAGTCCTTATCGTTCCATCGAGCGCACCGCGGTCCTGCTGACGTTTTGTCCGTCCCGATTTTAACTTGGTTGGTCCAGTCCGGGGCCGCGTCATACTTTGTCTGCCTGCTCATGTCAGTTTCCCTTCGGGTTCCATGGCGCCACATTGACTTTGGCGAGAGATTCTCAACCAACAAACGTATCGCGCGCCTAACTGCCACTATAGATTGCATATATTCTCTGAATAAATCAACCATGGATTGCAAAAGAGATCGAGAAAAGCCGCCGCTTCGACGCGAAGCCTGGCGGCATGTCAGCGTGAGTAAGTATCTCCCGGCAAAGCCGGGGCGGTTCACATCTTCGGACAAGGCTTTCAATACAAGCACGAACCCTGGCCGCTCGAAGAACAGGAGCTTCATCCGGGTGCGCCGGCGGTTGCAAAAGACGAAGACGGCACGTTCGAACGGGCTCAGGCCCATTGACTGCTCGACCAGGATCGCAAGGCTGTTGATCCCGCGCGAAAGTCGACCGGGTCCCGGTGAAGATAGACGCGAAGATCCTCAGCCAGCCGGAACATTGCACCGCCCCAGAACTTCGATCATCGCGCAAAGGGCCGCTCATCGACATCCTCAAGCTCAAGCCGCACACCATTTGGCAAAGACGCCATCAGCCGCATGCCTGCCGATGATGGCCGCGCCGGCATGTCGGACTGCCGCGCAATCGGCGACGCTGCAACCACAGGAACAAAGACCGACGTTTCCTGCCCCGCAACAACCGTCACAGCATCCGGGGTTGGCCCACTCAAAAACTGCCGATTTCGGCGAAGCTTCACCCAGTTGCGTAACTGATTGGCGTTGACGCCGTGCGCCAGTGCAAGGCGGGCAACCGAGACGCCGGGCTTCATTGCCGCGTCGATCAGCCGGTCTTTCTCGACGGGATCGAAACGCCGCTTCCCGTTGGAAAGAACCTTCACAGCCCGAAGGCCCCCTGAGCCGTGCAAGATATCCAATGTCATTGTGTCCAAAGTCTCCCTTGTGGACACAGACTCCTTCATTCCCCGTCCAGTGAACAGGTGCGGGGAATTGTGCGCTTACTTTCGTCTGACATGGGCCAGGGTGGACCGGAAATGGCGGCGAGGGCCGCGTTGCTGCGACCCTGCGCTTTTGCTTCATCTATCGCTCAAGTATGACGGATCTCCGTGCCGAGGACCTTGAGGCACTCACGCATGAATGCGGCGAGGCCGGTCCAGCCTTTTGCCGACACCATCGTGCCATCGACGAAGGCCTCTTTCGGCTCGACGTCGATATAGGTCCCTCCGACCGCCGCTACCTCCGGGGCGCACGCGCCGAGACCGGCGACCTTTCGTCCCTTGAGGACTCCGGGCACAGCCATGAGTATCTGCACGCCGTGGCAGATTGTGAAGATGGGCTTCCCGGCATCGTGAAAATGCCGGACCATCGCCTGGATGCGAGGGTCGGTCCGGATATATTCCGGTCCGCGACCGCCTGCGGCGTAGACCGCGTCATAGCTTTCGAGCTCGGCTTCGGCCTCGGAGAACGTCTTGTTGATCTCGGCGAAATGGCCTGGCTTTTCGGTGTAGGTCTGATCACCCTCGAAATCATGGAGCGATGTCTTGATCAGGTCGCCTTCGCTCTTGTCCGGGCAGACGACGTGAACCGTGTGACCGACGGCCTCCATACCCTGTTGATAGACGTAGATTTCATATTCTTCCGTGAATTCGCCGGTGAGCATGAGGATTTTCTTGCCGCTCATCTCGATCTCCTGATTATGGGAATGGTAGGTCCGGCCGCTGCGAGAACGGCCGGACAAGTTGTTTCGGTTCAGAACGGGGAGTCGGGGAAATAGAACTGGTCCGCGTTCTCGGGGGTGATCAGCGGGGCATCCAGCTTGAACGATCCGCGCATCGGCGCCTGACCCGCAAACTGCGCTGCGGTCATGTACATGGCCGAGGCGATCATGGACGGCGGGTACGGGGTGGAAATGGGGGTCCGCTCGTCGCCCGCCTTCACCATCTCGATCACCTGTTTCATGCCGTTACCACCAAGGGCGAACTTGATGTCTTCTCGTTCGGCCTGATCGACAGCTTCGATGACCCCGAGCAGCATGTCATCGTCATTGGCCCAGACCGCATCGATATTCGGATAGCGGGCGAGGTAGTCCTGCATCAGGGTGAAGGCTTCATCCTGGTTCCAGTTGGCATACTGCATGTCGAGGATCTTGATGTCGGACTGGTCGATGACATCCTTGAAGCCCTGGATGCGTTCGTCATCAATTACGGTGGGGATGCCGCGCAGCACGACGATCTCACCTTTGCCACCCAGTTTCTCGACCAGCCACTTCGCCGTGTTTGCACCAACGGCGATGTTGTCGCCCGCGACGTACAGGTCCTGGATCGAAGGGTCCGAAAGTCCCCGGTCCACGACGGTGATGAAGGTGCCATTCGAGGCGACCTGCTCCACCGGGCCGGTCAGTTCCTCCGAGGTAAAGGGCAGGATGACAAGAGCGTCAAGCTCGTTCGTCGCCGACAGGTCCTCGAGTGAAGACACCTGCGCCGTCGCTGACGAGGCTGTCGAGACGATAACGTCGATGTTCGGATACGCGGCCTCTATCTGCTTTTCCGCCTCCTGTGCATGGTAGACCACACCGCCTGTCCAGCCGTGCGTGGCTGCCGGTATGGACACCGCGATGGTGAACGCCTTGTCCTGGGCCAATGCAGTGTGCCCGAACAGCGTTCCCGCCATCATTGCCGCTGACAAGAGCCCCAGCCCGCTGATTTTGATCTTCATAGTTTCCTCCTCCTTTGTTTAAGTATGAGCCCCGCCCTTTCAGCGCGAGCTCGTGAAGCGGTGAGCCAGCATGGCGATGATGATGATCGCCCCCTGGACCGCGGCCACGAGGTATTCCGACACCATGTCCGAAAGAACCATGACGTTGGCGATAACCTCGAGAATGAGAGCGCCGGCAACGGTGCCCCAGATATGGGCCTTGCCGCCGCGCAGAAGCGTGCCGCCGATAACGACAGCCGTGATGACCTGAAGCTCCCAGAGCTGACCGGTGGTCGGTGTCGCGGCGCCAAGGCGCGGGACGTAGCAGATGGCCGCGACGGCGACGCAGAAGCCCTGTATGACGAAGGCCATGGTCCGGATCCGGCCGACATGCACGCCGGAAAACCGCGCGACATCGGAATTCGATCCGACGGCGGTGACACGGCGACCGTATTTTGTCCGGTAGAGTATGAACGCGCCGAGCAGGGCGATAACAGCGGTGATCAGGACCGGGTAGGGAATCCCGAGGAAATCACCGAAATACACAGGCCGGTAGGCATTCCGCAGGCTGCGATCGATGGACAGCGAGCCACCATCGGTCATGTAGGTTATGAAGGCGCGGAAGATGCCCATTGTGCCGAGCGTGACGATGAAGGGTTCTATTCGCCCTACGGTGATGATCAAACCGTTCAGCAGGCCGCAGAGCGAGCCCACGATCAGCGCCACCAGCGCACCCGCCGGGATCGCCCAGGGGCCAAGCCACGGGACGAGCGCGTTCATTGCCATGATCATGACGCCGACGACGAAGGCCATCATCGAGCCCACGGACAGATCCAGCCCTCCGGTCGCAATCACGAAGGTCGCGCCGACGCCGATGATCGCTATGAAGGCGCTGCGCGTGATGACGTTCAAGATATTGTTTGTCGCCATGAAGTTGGAATTGATCATCGTGCCCAGCAGCACGATCACTGCCAAGGCAATAAACGGAGCAAGGTCGCTCCAGCGGATCTTGAAGCCTTCTCTTTCCGGAAGTGCTGCGATTTCTGCGCTGCTCATGCGCGTTTCCTCCCCCTAAGTGTCATGTCTGCTGCTTGCAGCGGCATAGACGACGTTCTGTTCAGTGATATCGTCGCCCGCCAGCTCAGCAACGAAACGTCCCGCACGCATCACCAGCACGCGGTCGGACAAGCCGACGAGTTCGGGCAATTCGGACGAAATGACGATGCAGGCCTTGCCGGCCCGGACGAAGCCGTCGATGAAACGGTAGATCTGGCTCTTGTTGCCGATGTCGATGCCGCGTGTCGGCTCGTCTATGATGACGACCGAGGGTTCGGCGAGCATCACCTTGGCCAGCAACAGCTTCTGCTGGTTGCCGCCCGAGAGCTGGCCAGCCTCGACCGAGAGCGTACGAACCCGGATGTCGTAATCCTGGACAGCCGATTGCACGGCGCTTGCTTCCTTCCTGCGGTTGAGACGCAGACCGGGAATTATCATGTCGAGCGCCTGGAGCGTCAGGTTCGGTCCTAGTCTCTCGTTGAGGAGAAGACCTTTGCCCTTGCGGTCTTCGGTCAGGTAGACGACGCCTGCGGCCATCATCGAACTGACATCGGGCTTGGCGACAGATGTGCCGTTGATCGAGATCGCGCGCGCCTGGGCGGGGCGAAGTCCCAACAGCCCTTCGATCAATTCCGTGCGGCCAGCCCCGATCATGCCGCCGATGCCAAGGACTTCCCCCGTCCGGACGCTGAAGGAACCGGCGAACCGGCCGTGATCGACCGAGAGATCTTCGACCTTGAGAATCGGTTCCGCTGTCGCCGGCTCCCGTTTCGGCGGATAAAGCATCGAGAGCTCCCGCCCGACCATGAGTTCGGCCATCTGGCGCTGATCGAGTTCCTGCGCAGGCCAGGTTCCGATCATCTTGCCATCGCGAAGCACGGTGACGCGATCAGCCAGCGCCTCGACCTCTTCCAGCCGGTGCGAGATGTAGAGCACCGCCACGCCGTGCGCGCGCAGGTTCCTGACGATGTCCAGAAGCGCGTCGACTTCGTCATTGGCCAGCATCGCCGTCGGCTCATCCAGGATCACGACCTTGCGATCGTCGAGCAGGGCTCGGGCGATCTGAACAAGCTGCCGCTGCGCGAGCGGCAGATCACCCACCCGCGTGGTCGGGCGCGCCGTGGAGCCGACGCGCGCCAGCACCTCGGCCGTGCGACGGTTCATCATCCGGTCATCGACGGCAAAGCCGCGGGACAGTTCGCGCCCCAGGAAGAGGTTCTCTGCCACGGTAAGATCGGCGGCGAGCAGGATTTCCTGATGCACCAGCACGACTCCGCCACCTTCGGCCTGAACAGCGTCGGCGAAGGTGACCGGCTTTCCCGACATCGACATCGTGCCGCCGGTCGGTGTGGCGTGACCCGAAAGAAGCTTCATCAGGGTCGATTTGCCAGCGCCATTCTCACCGATGATCGCGTGCACCTCGCCCGCACGGATATCCAGCGTTACATCACTCAAGACCGTGATCGGGCCATAGGCCTTGGAAAGGTCCTCGGCGCGGAGCACAGGCGGTTCCTGCACTGTGCCGGTGCAGGCGGCATCAGTCGCAGGGAATGTCATTCGAAGGCCGCCGCGAGCCGGTCCCGCGACCGCTCGATGTGATCGTACATTGCATGGTAGGCGGCGTCCGCATCGCCCGCGCGGAATGCGGCGAGCAGGCGTTCGTGCTCCTCCAGCGCTTCCTGGGTCACGCGGCTGTGGAACATCAGGCGAAAGATGTGCAGGTGGATGTGCCGGTCGTTCAGCGCCTGCCGGGCGAACTCGTTGTCCGCAACCTTCAGAATCTCGTCATGAAAGTGCGCATCCGCCCGAGCAAAACGGGAATAGCGGCTGTTGCGGCTCACGGGCTGCTCGCCCTTCTCCATGTCGGCAGCGGCGCTCACGATCCGTTCGAGTTTCTCAGGTGTCAACCTGAGGCAGGCCTGCCGGGCGCTCTCCGGCTCGAGCATCAGCCGGAACCGGTAAAGCTCGTCAAATTCCTTCGGCGTGAGCTGCGGTGATGAAGAGTAGCCGATCAGGTGCGCCTTCCGCACCAGTCCTTCGCGCTCAAGCCGCGTGAGGGCGTCGCGCACCGGGGTCTGGGAGACATTCAGTTCTCGCGCCAACTGATCGATGGGGATTCGGGCTCCCGGAGGAATCTCCAGCGACATGATGCGTTGATAGATTTGTTCGTGAACGCTTTCGGAAATGCTCAAGGGCCGCGCGAACCCGCCTTTGTGGTCGTGATCCGTCGTTACAGCCATCTGAGCCTCCCAGTTCTGCATTCTTGACATGCTCTGCTTTATCGTCGATATGATATCAAATGTCAAATACAATATCATATACGATTTGATCCGGGAGGGTTGGCATTTGTTGGTTTCGGCCGGTTATCTGCGTGAGATTGCGGAGAAAGCGCTTGTTGCGCAGGAGGTCGCGCCATCGAATGCCCGGCTTCAAGCCGACCTTCTGATCGAAGCGGAACTGCGGGGCCTGCCGTCTCATGGGGTCCAGAGACTGCCCCGCCTCATCGCGCGGTTGCGGGCCGGACTTGCCCATCCGGTCGCAGGCGGCAAGGCACGCAGAACAGGTTCCGGCGCTTTCACCATAGACGGAGAGCGGGGCCTCGGCCCGGTTGTGATGATGCGCGCTATAGAGCGACTTGCGGCGGTGGCGCCAGAGCAGGGCATCGCGCTGGCATCGATCCGGAACGCAAATCACATCGGGATGCTGGCCTACTATGTCGAGGCTGCGGTCGAGCGGGGATTGATCGGCATCGTGATGACCACCAGCGAAGCGCTGGTCCATCCCTATGGCGGCACGCAGGCGATGCTGGGAACCAATCCGATCGCCATCGGCATCCCCACCGGTGCCGAGCCCTTCGTCCTCGACATCGCAACCAGCCGCGTCTCGATGGGAAAGATACATCACCACGCCCTGACCGGCACGCCGATACCGGACGATTGGGCCGTTGACGCGGACGGCCACCGCACCACCGATCCCGAAGCAGCGCAGACCGGCGCGATCGCACCCTTCGGCGACGCCAAAGGATACGGTCTCGGTCTCGGCGTGGAACTGCTTGTCGCGTCACTGGCCGGATCGGCCTTCGCGCCCGAGGTGGGCGGCACGCTGGACGCAATCAACGTCGCGAACAAGGGCGACATCGTCATTCTGATCGACCCCGCGGCAGGCGAACGTGGTTCATCCGGACTGGCCGCTTACCTGGATCGCCTGCGCGCGTCGCGGGCGGCCGATCCTTCGAGGCCGGTGGCTGTTCCAGGCGACGGAATGCGAGCCCGGAGGAGCAGGGCGCTCGCTGACGGCATCGACCTGCCCGACCCGTTGCATGAAGAAATCCGGGCCCTTTCGGAAGGCTGAGGAAAAATCAAAGGAGACAGGATGACCCTATTCGGCACGATCAGAGCCCCGAGAGAATTGATCTTCGGCTCGGGCCAGCGACAAGCCCTCGGGGCGGTCGCTTCAAAACTCGGGCAGCGTGCCTTGGTGGTGACTGACGAGCGGCTGACCGGCGACGGCGACTTCAAACGCATGGTGGCGCAACTCAAGGCGGCGGGCCTGTCCGTGCGGGTCGATGGTT
Source organism: Martelella sp. NC20 (assembly GCF_013459645.1). Taxonomy (NCBI): domain Bacteria; kingdom Pseudomonadati; phylum Pseudomonadota; class Alphaproteobacteria; order Hyphomicrobiales; family Aurantimonadaceae; genus Martelella; species Martelella soudanensis. Next base: position 81,392 of record NZ_CP054861.1, on the reverse strand, counting down.
CGGCTCTTCCGGACGTGCCCGTTGAAGCGGCGGCTGCCAGCGCCGAGGCAGCCCGTGATTTCGCGCCCGACCTTGTGATCGGCGTGGGCGGCGGGTCCTGCCTCGACATGGCGAAGTGCGTGGCCGTGCTGTTGACGCATGGAGGGAGGCCGCAGGACTATTATGGCGAGTTCAAGGTGCCCGGTCCGGTGATGCCCCTGATCGCGGTTCCGACCACCGCAGGCACCGGTTCAGAGGCGACGCCGGTCGCGGTGCTCTCGGATACCGAGCAGCAGCTCAAGGTTGGAATTTCCTCGCCCTATATCATCCCGACGGTCTCGATCTGCGATCCGGATCTGACGCTGACCTGTCCGCCCTCACTGACGGCGATCGCCGGAGCCGATGCGCTGACCCACGCCATCGAGGCCTTCACTGCTATCCGCCGCGATCCTGTGCCGGGCCTTGCGCAGGAACGGGTCTTCGTCGGTAAGAACGCGACCTCCGACCATTTCGCTCTGACGGCCATCGGGTTGCTCTGGAACGGCCTCGAAAAGGCGTTCACCGATGGGAGCTGCGTTGAGGCGCGCGCCAAGGTGATGCTGGGAGCAACGACTGCCGGCCTCGCCTTCGGCGTTGCCGGAACCGCCGCAGCCCATGCAATCCAGTACCCGGTCGGCGCGCTCACCCACACCGCGCACGGGGCCGGAGTGGCCTGTTTGATGCCCTATGTCATGGCGTGGAACGCCCCCGCGATCGGGCCCGAACTCGATCAGATCGCAGCGGTTATCGGTCTCAAAGGCAGGGCGGAGGTCATCCCGGCCATCGCCGCGCTTTTCGCTCGTATCGGCATTCCCCGCACGCTGCGCGATCTCGGGCTTGCCGAAGACCGGCTCGACTGGGTGGCCGAGCAGTCCTGCGGCATCGCCCGGTTGATCCAGAATAACCCGCGCCCGCTGCCGCTTTCGGACATGCGGCGGTTGGTTGGCGCGGCCTATCACGGCGAACTGACCGTATTTGAAACGAACTGAGGGAGAAATCCAATGACGCTCGACACCGCCTTCTCCGGCTATGCTGATCCCGCTCTTCACGCCAGGGGCTTGTTCATAGGCGGGAAGTGGGAGGCTGGCACCGCAAGTATCCCGGTGCATGATCCCTCAACAGGAAACATACTTGCAGACGTCGCCGATGCGGGGGTCGACGATGCGTTGCGGGCGGTAGATGCCGCCGCTTCTGCCGCTGAAAGCTGGCGCAACACGTCGTCCCGCCAGCGGTCGGAGATCCTGCGCTGCTGGTTCGACCTGATGCGCAAACATGCCGAAGAACTGGCCCTTCTGATTTCGCTCGAAAATGGCAAGGCGCTGGCAGATGCGCGTGGAGAGGTGGCTTATGCCGCCGAGTTCTTCCGCTGGTATGCTGAAGAGGCAACGCGGGTTGGCGGCGAATTCCGTCATACGCCCTCCGGAGCGCACAATATCCTCGTCGATCACGAGCCGATCGGTATTGCCGTTCTCATCACGCCTTGGAATTTCCCGGCCGCAATGGCGACGCGCAAGATCGGCCCGGCACTGGCCGCCGGTTGCACAGTGATCCTGAAGCCCGCCTCCGAAACGCCGCTGACCGCCTATGCGATGGCCCGGCTCGGCGAGGAGGCCGGCGTCCCGCCCGGCGTCGTGAACGTGCTGACGACCTCGAAGCCCGGCCCCGTGACGGCGGCCATGCTCGCCGACAAGCGGGTTCGCAAGCTGTCTTTCACCGGGTCGACCGGGGTCGGGCGCACGCTTCTGGCTGAAGCGGCGAAATCGGTGGTGAGCTGCTCGATGGAACTGGGCGGCAACGCTCCCTTCCTTGTGTTCGATGATGCCGATATCGATGCCGCGCTCGATGGCGCGATGGTTGCCAAGATGCGCAATGGCGGCGAGGCCTGCACCGCAGCCAATCGGTTCTACGTGCAATCCGGCATCCACGACGCTTTCGTGGAAGGGTTGACGAACAGGATGGCGGCGCTGAAACTTGGACGGGGCTACGATCCGGATGTCCAGTGCGGCCCGATGATCACCACCAAAGCGGTGGAAAAGATCGACCGTCTGGTGTCGGAGGCCAAGGCCCGCGGCGCCCGGGCGACGACTGGTGGGGAGCCAGTGGCGGGAAGCGGATACTACTATCCCCCGACGGTGCTCGTGGACGTGCCGACCGACGCCGCGCTGGCGCAGGAAGAGATATTCGGCCCCGTAGCGGCCGTTTACCGCTTCGAGACCGAGGAGGAGGCGGTGCGTCTCGCAAACGATACCGAATATGGGCTTGCGGCCTATGTCTATTCGCGCGACGTCATGCGGGCGATGCGTGTCGGGCGCGGGATCGATACCGGGATGGTGGGTATCAATCGCGGGTTGATGTCTGACCCCGCAGCGCCTTTCGGCGGCACCAAGCAGAGCGGCCTTGGGCGTGAAGGCGGTGTTACGGGCATCCTTGAGTTCATGGAGCCCAAATACTTCGCTGTTGAGTTTTGACGGGGGACGAAAAGGCCATGGCGAAACGCGATCTCTACCGAAACCGGGACTTCATTCCCGACTTTGATGCGATCATGGCCGAAACGGAGGCGCGCAGCCGCGCCTTCGCCGACCGGTCACGCATCGAGCGAAATGTGCGTTACGGGCCCACCCCCAGGCAGAGCTTCGACCTTGTCTTTCCGCCGGAGCCCGCTCCGGACGCGCCCCTTCACATGTTCATCCACGGCGGCTACTGGCGGGCGGGCAGCAAGGAGACGCATACGCTCGTCGCCGCGCCGGTGATTGCGGCAGGCGGTATCGCGGCGCTGGTCGGTTATGATCTGATGCCGGATACCCGGCTGGCCGAAATCGTCGCGCAGGTGCGTTCGGCTGCGCGACACCTCGTGGAGCTTGCGCCGGATATCGGCGCTGACCCGAAGCGGTTCACCGTCAGTGGCCATTCCGCCGGCGCTCATCTGGCCACGCTCCTTGCTTCCAATGCGCCCGGCGACGACCGGCCGCCCGTTTTGCCGAAGCTGCGCGGCATGCTTCTGGTGAGCGGCATTTACGATCTTTCCGACATTCCCGGTTCCTTTCTGAAAGACGAAGCCGGAATGCGCGCAGACGAAGCGCAGGCATGGTCGCCGCTGGCTTCCCGGCATACACCGGGACCGCTGCGGATCATCACGCGGGGGGAGGTCGAGACGGCGCCATTCCAGGACCAGGCGGTTGCCCTGCATGCCCTGCTCACCCGCGACGCGCAGCAGGCGGAACTGCGGACAGAACCTGGCGCCAATCATCTTTCGATCGTCTTTGAACTTTCCGATCCGCAGGCAGCGCTTGGCCGAAAGCTTTCTGGATTGGTGGCGGCATCCTGAAGGGCTTTAACTGCCCGTCGCATCTTCCGCAATCATCATGTGAATGGAACTTCGCCCAGGAAGATTGCGGAAGCGCCAACCGTGAAGACGTGCCTGCGCCGCGCTCTCAATAGCGGGGCGGATGATGGTCGAGCGGCCCGGACATTCGGCGCGCGAAAGCGAGACGGGAACCTGTGCCAACCTTCTCGAAGACGAAGATGAGAATCACCAGTGCGCGACCGTTCCGTCCGACAGGCAGGCTTCCATTGCCGGGATGACCTCCTGCTCGAAGGGATGCCTGGCGGCTTCCTCTTCATTGATCTCGATGCCGAGGCCGGGGGCCTCCGGGGCGTGCCAGAAGCCGTTGACGAGATCGAGCGGATAGGCGCTGCAGATATCCGTGAACCACGGCACGAGGCCGACGGCCTCCTCCTGGATCACGAAATTCGGGGTGGCGACGTCGAACTGCAGGGCGACGGCTCCGGCGACCGGGCCCATCGGGTTGTGCGGGCAGACACCGATGCCGGCGGCCTCGGCGATCGCGGCGATCCTGCGGCCACCGGAAAAGCCGACGCAATGGGCGAGGTCGGGCTGGATGTAGGCAACGGCGCGGGTTTCGGCCACCTCGGCGAATTCGCGCGGGGTGAACAGCCGCTCGCCGGTCGCGAGCGGGCAGTCGACGCGGCGGGCGAGATCGGCCATGGCGGGCGTGTTGCCGGGCTGGATCGCCTCCTCGACGAACAGCGGGCGGATCGGGGCGATCGCGTCGATATAGGCCTTGGCGGCATCGATCGATTGCGGCCGTCCGTGGAAGTCGGTCATGATGTCGATGCCGTCGCCGACCCGCTCGCGCACCGCGGCGGCGAGCTTTTCGACATGGCGTACGGAGGGCAGCGGCGCGTCGTAGCCGCTATAGGGCACGAAGCCGAGCTTGACCGCCTCATAGCCCATTTCCACGGTTTCCTGCACGGCGTCGCAGAAGGCGGAGATGTCGCCGGTTCCGACCTGGGCGCCGATCTTGGCGCGACGCAGGTGGGTGTAGACCCGCACCTTGTCGCGCACCCGGCCGCCGAGAAGCTCCCAGACCGGAACGCCCAGCACCTTGCCCTTGATGTCCCAGAGCGCCTGCTCGATGCCGGAGACGGCCGAAAGGCCGATGCTGCCGAGCGGCCAGAAGCTGAAATGGGTCATGCGGCGGACAAGATGCTCGATCCGGGCCGGGTCCTGGCCAATCAGGAACGGGGCGAGGTCGTCGACGGTGGCGGTGACGGCGCGGGTCTTCCATTCAAGCGTCGCCTCGCCCCAGCCATGGAGTCCCGGCTGGTCGGTGACGACTTTTACGAAGATCCAGTTCCGGTGGATCGCATTGACGACAACGGTTTCGATTGCGGTTATTTTCACGGGAATGGCCTTCGATATCAGGGATTGAGAAGTTCGGGCAGCCAGGTCGAGAATCCCGGCACCAGGCAGAGAAGCGCGACTGCGGCAAGCTCGGCGAGCAGAAACGGCATCAGCGCCCGCATCAGCGGATACATGCCGATGCGCCCGACCCGCATGACCACGAACAGGACGACGCCGACCGGGGGTGTCACGAGGCCGATGGCGAGCGTGATCATCACCACCATGCTGGCCTGAACCGGATCGATGCCGAGTTCGCGCACCGCCGGCATCAGCAGGGGAACGAAGATCAGGATCGCAGCGCCGATATCGAGGAAAGTGCCGAGGATCAGCATCAAAAAGGCAACCGCGAACAGGAACAGCACCGGGCTGTCGGAGAACATCTCCGCCGCGTTGCTGATCCAGGAGGCGATGCCGAGCAGGTTCAACGCATAGGAAAGAATGGTCGCGGCAGCGACCAGCAGATAGACGGAGGCGGAAATTCGCGCCGCCTTCATGATTGCGCGCCACAGCCCGGCCATGTCGAGGCCGCGGAACACGAACAGCGACAGGATGAGCGCATAGGCAACCGCGATGCCGCCGCCCTCGGTTGCCGTATAGGCGCCGATCACCATGCCGCCGACGATGATCAGCGGCAGGGTCGCGACCGCCACGCCTTCGATGATCATCCGGATTGCGCTTTCGCCGGTATGAGCCGGCTTCGGCATCGGCACGCGCTTGCGCAGCGCATCGACGAATACAATCCCGACACAGGCAAAGCCGATCAGCAGACCGGGGATCACACCGCCGAGAAAGAGGTTGATGACTGACTGGCCGGACACGGCGGCAATCAGGATCGCAAGGCCGGAAGGCGGTATGATCGGCCCGATGATCGAGGAGGCGACGGTGACGGCCGCCGCATAGGGCTTGGTATAGCCTTCCTTCGGCATTTCCGAGATGAACACGCGGCCGAGGGCGGCGGCATCGGCGACAGCAGAGCCGGAAATGCCGGCAAACAGCACCGAGGCGCCGATATTGGCATAGGCCGTGCCACCGCGCACCCATTTGGTGGCGTGCTGGGCGATCGAGATCAGCCGCGTGGTGATCCCGCCCTGGTTCATGATCTCGGCGGCGAGGATGTAGAACGGCACGGCGAGAAAGACGAAGCTGTCGACGCCGGTGAACATCCGGGTTGCCGCGATCGAAAGCGGCACGTCGGCGACCAGAATGCCGACGAGGCCGGCGAGGCCGATCGCGAAGGCGACCGGGACGCCGATGAAAAGCAGGCCGAGGCCCGTGAGCGCGACCCAGATCATACCGAGCCTCCGGTATCGGAAAGGTCGTCATGCTCCGGCTCGAAGCCGGCAAGCCATGACAGGGCGATCTGCACCAGCATCAGCGCCGAGCCGACCGGCAGCGCGAGATAGGGATAGATCATCGGAATGCCGGAGGCCGGCGCCACCTGGCTCGCGTTTCTGAGCGCCTGCGGCCAGCTGTATGCCAGCAGCACGACGCAGAAGATCGCGGCGATCGAATAGAGCGCGGATTTGACCAGCGGCGCGCGGCGGGGGCCGGCGAGGTGCTCCAGCGCCTCGATGCCCATGTGCTCGGCGCGGAAGATGCAGGCCACCGATCCCAGCATCATCAGCCAGATCATCAGGTAGCGCATGTATTCCTCGGTCCAGCTGAACCCGGTGTTGAAGAGATAGCGTCCGCCGACCTGGGTGAGGTTCAGCGCCGTCACGACGATCATGATCAGCGTCGCGAGGATTTCGGTGGTTCGGGCGAGCGCCCGGGCGAGGCGAAGGGCAGTTGCGCGCATTGGAAAAACTCCATGGCGCCACCCCTTGCCAGAAGGGATGGCGCCGTCCGGATGGATCAGTCGTAGAGCTTTACCTTGGCCTCTTCGACCGTGGAGAGAAGCTGGTCGACGAGAGCGTCGCCCACCTTGGTGCGGATGAAGGTCTCGACCGGGGCCTGGGTGATTTCCTTGAAGGCCGCCTTTTCTTCAGGCGTCGAGACATGGATCTCCATGCCGAGTTCGTCCTTCAGCTTTTCGGAGAAGCGCCAGTCGCCCTCGGTCTTCTGCAGGTTCTCGGTCCAGGCCATCAGGTTCGCCGCATCGGTGATGATCTGCTGGTTGGACGGGGAGAGACCGGAGAACCACTTGTCGTCGGCGATGATCACGTGCAGGCCGAAGACGTGTTCGTCGAGCGTGTAATATTTCTGCACCTCGCCGAGACCGCCGCCATAGACCACGGCCGGCGGGTTTTCCTGGCCGTCAACCACGCCCTGGCGCAGCGACATCAGCACTTCGGCACCCGAGATCGGCGTCGCGGTGGCGCCGAGCGCGTTCACCAGTTCCATGAACACCGGGCTTTCCATGGTGCGGATCTTCAGGCCGGAAAGATCTTCCGGGTTGATGATCGGGCGCACATTGTTGGTGAACGACCGGAAGCCGTTCTGCGAGAAGGCGAGCGCGCGCATGCCGGTCTTGTCGAGAATGTCGTCGCGCATATTGTCGGCGAAATCGCTGTTCATCACCTGCCAGGCGATCGGCGCGCTTTCGAACAAATAGGGGATCGACCAGACCTGCATCGGCGGATAGAAGCCCGCCATCGCGCCATCGGCGGCAAAGGTCAGCTCGAGGCTGCCCTGCTGCACCTGTTCCAGCATCTCGCGTTCGCCGCCGAACTGGTTGTTCGGAAACAGGCGGACCTCGATCTCGCCATTGGTCTTGAACTCGACATATTCCTTGAAACGCACGAGGGCGTTGTATTCCGGAAAATCGCCCTCGGCGATGCCGATGCCGAACTTGATGGTCTCGGCGGATGCCGGAAGGGCGACGAGCGCACCCGTTGCCGCGACGCATGCCGTCGCAAGCCATTGCCTGATATTCATGATTTCCTCCCTCACGAAAGTCCCCACGGGACTTGACGATGTCGGACACAGTCCGATTCAATGTCAGCGACGATAGACTGCCGTTTTCTACATCATATGTAAAGACCCGAGATGACAAAAAACAATCGCCGGAGCGCGCTCGCCTTTCCGATCGACCTCAGTTCGTCGCTGCCGACCGGGGCGGCCAAGGAGGCTGTGACGGTGCTCGGCCGGCGGATCACCAATGACGTCTATCGCCCGGGCGAGATCATGCCGACCGAGCCGGAACTGGCGGTTTCGCTGAATGTCAGTCGGGCGACGATCCGCGATGCGATCAAGGTGCTTTCCGGCAAGGGGCTGGTGCGCACGGCTCGGCGCTACGGCACGCGGGTGCGTCCGCTCGATGAGTGGAACCTGCTCGATTCCGATGTGGTGTCGTGGCACGAGCCGAACCACCCGCGCATCGGGCGGATGTTCGCCGAGACCACGGAGCTGCGCTGCATCATCGAACCCGCCGCCGCAGCGCTCGCCGCCGAGCGCGCCACCGAGGCTCAGGTCGCGCAGATCCTCGCAAGCGCCCATGCGATGCATCCGGGTGACGATGACCTGCAGGCGATGTTTGCCGCCGACTGCCTGTTTCACGCCACCGTGCTCGATGCCACCGGCAACATGATGATGCGGCAGATGCAGAACATCATCCTGACCATGCTGCGCATCTCCTACGAATTCGGTGTTCTCGTGGTCGATGGCGAGCCGGTCTCGCGGGAGGGTCATATCCATGTCGCCGAAGCGATCCGCGACCGCAACGCAGCCGCCGCCGAACAGGCGATGCAGACCATGCTGCAGCTCAATCGCCGGACCGCCGTCGAATACTGGACCCGTGCGGCTGCGGAGGCAGCGAATAAGCGTTCATGATCTGGAAATAGTTATCTTCTGTATAGCGCTGCGTGGAACATGCTGATTGCCTGAGATCGGCAGCGCAAAGCCGGCCGTTGATTTCCACCGAGACTTGACCCGCCTCTTAGGTATGTTTCGGCGCGGCGGCGAGTTCTGTGATCAGCCCGCGGATCAACGTCAGCCAGCGCGACTTTTCGCCTTCGCGGTAGTAGAGGATCACCGGTGACGTCGCATGGGCATCGGCGAGCGGGCGATAGTGTACATCGGAGCGCATCTGCCGGGCCGAGGCCGGGATCACGCAGACCCCGGCGCCGGCCGCGACCAGGCCGAGCGCCGTTTGCAGTTCGCGCACCTCCTGCACCTCGCCGGCGCGAACGTCGGACTGGAGCAGCAGGTTCAAAACCTGATCGGCATAGCTCGGGCGGGGCTCTCTCGGGTAGACGATCAGTCTCTGCTCGCCCAGCCTGACAAGAGCAAGCGGCCCGTCCGCCTCCGCCAGTTCGGAGCCCGGAGGGACGGCGAGAACCAGCCGCTCTTCGTAAAGCACGGTACTGACGATGTTCGGGTCGGTCTGGCGCAGCCGCCCGAAACCGAGATCGATCCGCCCCTCCTTCAGGGCCGGAATCTGCTGGATGGACAGAAGCTCGACAAGCTGGATGTCCAGCTCCGGGGCCGATTGCCGCAGCCGGCCGATCAGGGTCGGCAGTCCGGCATAGAGCATCGAGGCGACAAAGCCGATGGACAGCACCTGCTTCTCCTTCAGCCCCGCCCGGCGCGTGGAGGCCACCATCTGGTCAATCCGGCCCAGAACCTGAAGTGCCTGTTCGTAGAACAGCCGCCCGCCATCGGTCAGGCGGACGGGACGGCTTGTCCGGTGGAACAGCGCAACCCCCAGCTCTTCCTCAAGCAACTGGATCTGCCGGCTGAGGGGCGGTTGCGTGATGTTCAGGATTTCCGCGGCGCGGGTAAAATTGCGCTGTTGTGCCACCACGATGAAATAGCGCAACTGACGGAGTTCCATCGCTTTCCTCACAAATCATTGTTTTTGGTATTTTGTGGGTGAAAATGACCACTTAAACCCGCGTTAATTCAATATTATGCTCAAAAGGTATCGCTGCCAATCGAAATAGTGTTGGACGCGGCAGAGGATCGAGCGCCAGTATTCCTCCATGAAAAGCTCTCTTGCTCACGATTCCTTTTTGTCCGCCGCGCCTTGCCCCGTCATCGAGCGCGTGGAAACCCTGCTGGTCGATCTGCCGACGATCCGGCCGCACAAGCTTTCGGTCGCGACCATGGACGGCCAGACCCTGATGCTGGTGAAGGTGCATTGCAGCGACGGCATCACCGGCATTGGCGAAGGCACGACCATCGGCGGGCTGGCCTATGGCGGCGAAAGCCCCGAGAGCATGAAGCTGGCCATCGATACCTATTTCGCACCGCTTATGGCCGGGCAGGATGCCACGCGGGTTCAGGCGCTGATGGCGCGGATCGGCAAGATGGTGAAGGAGAACCGCTTTGCCAAATGCGCGGTGGAAACCGCGCTCTTGGATGCCCATGGCAAGCGGCTTGGCCTGCCGGTCAGCGAGCTTCTGGGCGGACGCCGTCGCGACCGTCTGCCGGTCGCCTGGACGCTGGCCTCAGGCGATACCGGGCGCGACATTGCCGAGGCCGAGCGGATGCTGGACCTGCGCCGTCACAACATCTTCAAGCTGAAAATCGGCGCCCGTCCGCTCGCCGAGGATATCGCGCATGTCGCCCGCATCAAGGCGGCGCTTGGCGATCGCGGATCAGTCCGCGTCGATATCAATATGGCGTGGGACGAGATCGAGGCTGCCTATGGCATGGCGGCGCTTGCCGATGCGGGTTGCGAGTTGGTGGAACAGCCGGTTGCCACGGCCTCGGGTCTTTCGCGGCTGGTCCGCCGCTTCCCGATCGCGCTGATGGCGGATGAATCGCTCACCGGACCGGAATCGGCATTTGAACTCGCGCGTATCCACGGCGCGGACGTCTTTGCCGTCAAGCTGGAACAGAGCGGCGGCGCCTTCAACGCGCTCAGGGTGGCGGCCATCGCCGATGCCGCGGGCATCGCGCTCTATGGCGGCACCATGCTGGAAGGCGGGGTCGGCACGATCATTGCGGCCCATGCCTTCGCCACATTCCCCAACCTGCAATGGGGCACGGAACTGTTCGGCCCGCTGCTTCTGACCGAGGAAATCCTGGCCGAGCCGCTGGACTACAGCGATTTCTCGCTGACCATTCCCGATGGCCCCGGGCTTGGCATCACGCTCGACGATGATCGTGTGGCCTTCTTCGCCCGCGACGGGTTTCACCGCAAAAACGCCGTTTAGGAGACCGAGATGCTGTTTCATGTGCGTATGGATGTGAATATCCCCCACGACCTTCCGAGCGATGAGGCTGCCGATATCCTCGCGCGCGAGAAGGCCTATTCGCAGGATCTGCAACGACAGGGCAAATGGCGCCATATCTGGCGGATCGCCGGGCAGTATTCGAACATCAGCATTTTCGACGTGGCCGACAATGAAGAGTTGCACACGCTGCTCTCGGGCCTGCCGCTGTTCAAATTCATGCAGATCGAGGTCGCGCCGCTGCTGCGCCATCCATCCGCCATCCGTGAGGATGACAGCTGAATTCGCACGGGCGAACCGCCCAAAACCACGTAAATCAAGGAGGAGAAATCATGACCGTAAAAATCTTCGACCGTCCCGACGTGCAGGAATTCCTGAACGTCCTCAGTGGACTTGACAAGGCGGACGGCAATCCGCGCATGAAGGAAATCATCCACCGGCTGGTGTCGGACCTGTTCAAGGCGATCGATGACCTGAACATCACCCCCGACGAATACTGGACCGGCATTGCCTGGCTGAACGATCTGGGTGCTGCTGGGCAGGCGGGCCTGATTTCGCCCGGCCTCGGCCTTGATCACTTCATCGATGAGCGGCTGGATGCCATCGATGAAGCGCTGGGCATCGACAACCCGACGCCGCGCACCATCGAGGGGCCGCTCTATGTCGCCGGCGCGCCGGAAGCGACCGGTTTTGCCCGTCTTGACGATGGCACCGACACCGACGGTCAGACGCTGATCATGCACGGCGTGGTCTATGGCGCCGGCAAGAAGCCTATGCCTGGCGCGAAGGTGGAGGTCTGGCACTGTGATACGCGCGGTTTCTATTCCCACTTCGACCCGACCGGCAAGCAGGCGCCGTTCAACATGCGCCGCACCATCATCGCCGACGAAAATGGCCGCTACAAGTTCCAGAGCATTCTGCCGAGCGGCTATGGCGTGCCGCCGGGCAGCCCGACCGAAAAGCTGTTGTCCGCGCTCGGCCGCCACGGCCAGCGTCCGGCGCATATCCACTTCTTCATCAGCGCCCCGGACCATCGCAAGCTGACCACCCAGATCAATATCGAGGGCGATCCGCTGATCAACGACGATTTCGCCTATGCCACCCGCGATGGTCTGATTCCGCGCGTGATCGAGCGGACCGACGAGGAAAGCATCCACGCCAATAATCTGAACGGGTCGTTCGCCGAGATCGAGTTCGACATCTATCTGACCGCTCTGGTCGATGGCGCCGACAATCAGGTCAACGAAATGCGCAAGCGCGCCGAAGGCTGAGCAAAGCCTTGCCGCCGCCCGGCTTCGTGTCGGGCGGCGCAGATTACAAGACGGCGACCCGGCACAAGGGTACGCCGTATCTTTATGAAAAACAGGGAGGAAGAAAATCAATGGAGACATTGCTGAAGCAACTTGGCCGGATTCCCGGTGCGCTTATGATCGTGCCGCTATTCCTGGGGGCGGTGGTCGCCAGCGTAGCGCCTCAGGCGCTTGAAATCGGCAGCTTCACCACCGCGTTGTTCAAAAGCGGAACGGCTGTGCTGATCGGACTGTTCTTCGTCTGCGTAGGCTCTCAGATCGACCTACGCGCGGCGTTGCCCGCCGTGGAGAAGGGTATGGTTCTGCTGCTTGCGAAGTTTGGCATCGCCGTTGCGGTCGGTCTGTCGGTGGCGTTCGCAATGCCCAACGGCACCCTGTGGGGAATGCTGCCGCTTGCGATCATCGCCGCAATGTCGAATTCGAACGGCTCGCTGTTCGTGGCGCTGACCAGCGAGTTCGGGAATTCAAGCGACAAGGGCGCAATTTCGGTGCTGTCGATCAATGATGGTCCCTTCCTGACGATGATCGCGCTGGGCGTGGCGGGGCTGGCTGCCTTTCCTGCGCTGGCTTTGTTCGCTGCCATCTTCCCGATGATTTTCGGCTTCGTTCTGGGCAATACCAGCCCCACCGCAAAGGCCTTTCTTGGTCCGGGGGAGAAGTTGATCATACCATTTGCGGCCTTCGCCATCGGCGCGGGCATCAAATTCGACGTTTTGTTGACCTCGGGCGCCATCGGCATTCTGCTGGGCCTCATGACGGTGCTTCTGTCCGGTGGGGCTGCTGTTCTTTGTCTGTGGCTGTGGCATGTTCTGCGCGGTCATCCGCGCAAGACGCGCAACCTGATTGCGGGGGCGGCCGAGGCCAGCACGGCCGGCAATGCCATCGCAACGCCCGCCGCCCTTGCGACCATCGATCCGTCCATTCTGCCATTTCAGGAAATGGCAACGGCCCAGATCGCCACGGCCGTGGTCTGCACGGCTTTCACCATGCCCTTTGTGGTGGCCTGGCTTGCGGGCTGGCAACGCCGCAATGGTATCACGCCCGAGGCCGAGCAGACTCTGTATGAAGGACACAGCGCGAGAACCGAGGCTGCAATGGTCAACAGCTGAAAGGCGGAGATTGAAGGCGCGCCCTGACGGAGGGCGCGCCTTCACCACCGAAGAAAGAGGGAAACGATGACACGTTTCAAGGGCAAGCGCGCGGTGATCACCGGCGCCGGACAAGGGATTGGCCGGCGTGTTGCCGAGCGCATGGCGGCCGAAGGCGCGAATCTGGTTCTGGTTGACCGCTCCACGACGCGCGACGAGGTGGTTGCGGCCATCACCGCGGCTGGCGGCAATGCCACCGCCTTCGGCGCCGATCTGGAGACCTGGGCCGGCTGTGCAGACGCCCTGAATTTCGCGGCCCGGACCTTGGGCGGGATCGATATCCTGGTCAACAATGTGGGCGGCACCATCTGGGCGCAACCCTATGAACATTATAGACCGCAACAGATCGAAGCCGAGGTTCGCCGGTCTCTGTTTCCCACGCTTTATTGTTGCCGGGCGGCCCTTGATCACATGCTGCCCGCAGGTAGCGGCGTGATCGTGAATGTCAGTTCCATCGCGACGCGCGGACTGAACCGGGTGCCCTATGCCGCGGCCAAGGGCGGTGTGAACGCAATAACCGCCAGTCTTGCCTGGGAAGTTGCCGAGCGTGGCATCCGCGTGGTCGCTACTGCCCCCGGCGGAACTGAGGCGCCGCCACGTCCGGTACCGCGCAACCCGAACGCTGCGCAGGACCAGCGCGAGGATTGGTATCGAACCATCGTCGATCAGACGGTACAGTCCAGCCTGATGAAGCGTTATGGTACGCTCGATGAACAGGCGGGAGCGATCCTGTTTCTGGCATCGGACGATGCGTCTTACATCACAGGCGTTACCCTGCCCGTAGGAGGTGGGGATCTGGGCTGATGGAAGGCCGGGACCTGTCGCCATACCTGACCACGAATTCGGAGTTGTGCCATGCCCTATCTCGACCTGCCTTCCCATCGCCTGCACTACCGCGTCGACGGTTCGACGGGGCCGTGGCTGGTATTCTGCAATTCCCTCGGCACAGAACTGACCATGTGGGATGCGCAGGTTGCCGGATTGGAGGACCGTTTCCGCATTCTGCGCTATGACCGGCGCGGCCATGGCGGATCGGGCGCGCCGGGCGGCCCTTACACGATGGGTGATCTCGGGGGCGATGTGCTGGCGCTGATGGATGCGCTCGAGATCGGGCGGGCGCATTTCTGCGGGCTTTCAATCGGCGGGCTGACCGGGCAATGGCTGGCGCTGAATGCGCCGGAGCGCTTCGACCGCCTAGCGCTATGCGCGACCGCTGCCCGGATCGGGAGCGCGGAGAGCTGGAGAGACCGCATTGAAGCCGTCCGGGCCAACGGTCTGGCCGGCATGACCGATGCCACCCGGGAGCGCTGGTTCACGCCGGAATTTGCGGCGCAGAACCCCGCCATCGTCGACGCGATCCTTGACCGCTTTGCCGCGACCAGCGCCGAGGGCTATGCCGGCTGCTGCGCCGCGCTCGCGCGAGCGGATTTCCGGGATACGCTGGACAGGATTTCCAATCCCGTGCTCGCCATCGCAGGCGCCGATGATGCCGTCTGTCCGCCGACAGATCTCGCGATGATCGCCGACACGGTTCAGGACGGGGCGCTCCGCGTCCTGCCCGGCCGTCACATCGTCAACGTGGAATCCGCAACGGCATTCAACACGGCGCTCATCGCATTCCTGTCGCAGGACCACCCGTGTAATAATGCCGAATATGCCCTCTGAACCGATGAAAAGCTGCTTCAAATCCAACCCAGCATTGTCTTTTGAGAGTTTGCCGAGATGCGATATGACCCTGCCGTCGGGTAAAACAGCTTCCAGGCCAAGCACATGCTTGCGTGTCATGCCATGGCGTAAAACACGAATGCCGCCGGCATTGGTCGCCACGGTTCCGCCAATCGTGGCGGTTCCGCGTGAACCGATATCAACTGGATATTCCAGGCCATATTCAAGCGCTGCCGCCTGAACCGTTTGCAATGGTGTGCCGGCCCAGGCTGTCAGTGTCATGGCTTGGCTGTCTACTTCGATAATGCCGTTCAATAATTCGGTGGAGATTATAACGCTGTCTTGTGTCGCGCAGGCACCTGCTGAAAGACCGGTGCGCCCGCCCTGGGGGTATCATGGCAACGTTTTCTTCTGCGCAGGCTCTGACCACGCTCGAAAGCGTCTCAATGTCGCTCGGCCGAACCACTGCGAGAGGCCGCACGCCCTTGAAGCCTACCGTACACGACAGACTGGCTGAGGACGTCATGATATGCTGAATTGAAAGGTTCATGACCAAAAGGATCTTCGATGTTTTCAGCTTGTCATGCCGCCCTCATGGGGACGTTAGAGCGTGTGCGTTGAACGCGGAATCGTTTTGAGGCTTCCCCTTGCTGGCGAATTCCGATTCCATCGCGCCGACTGGTGATTTGGTCGGAGGCAATATGACCCGGGCTTTCAGCGATGATCTGCGTAGCCGTGTTCTGGCTGCGTCACGGGATGGGATGTCGGCACGCTCAGCAGCGGCCCGATTTGGGATTGGCATTTCAACGGCCGTCGCCTGGATTGCGCGTGCGCGCGCTGGTCGGTTGACGCCTGCGAAACAGGGTCGGCGCGGCGGTTCACGCCTGGATGTCCAAGAGGACTTCATCATCAGCATGATCGAAGAGGAAAACGACATCACGCTCAACGAGATGGTTCTGCGATTGCGTGAGGAGAGAGCCGTATCGATCGGCCGCAGCGCGCTTGATGTCTGGCTGCGAAAGCGTGGCTGGACTTTCAAAAAAGACCGCACATGCTCTGGAGCAGGAGCGCCCCGACCTTCTGAAGCGTCGCCGTGACTGGTTCGACGGCCAACTCGACCTCGATCCGGCGCGGCTCGTCTTCATCGATGAAACCGGCCTGAGCATGAAAATGTCTCGGCTTCGCGGACGAGCCATTTGTGGAGAGCTATGCCGCTCCCCGATCCCACACGGGCACTGGAAGACGACGACATTCACCGGAGCGCTCAGGCTCTCGGGCATGACAGCGCCCATGGTCCTCGACGGTGCGATGAACGGAGTTGCGTTCCAGGCCTATGTCGAACAGGTTCTCATTCCAACCTTGGCACCAGGCGACATCGTCATCATGGACAACCTGCCTGCACACAAGGTGGAAGGAGTGCGTCACGCAATCGAAGGTGCGGGATGCCGGTTGCTCTACCTTCCTCCCTACAGTCCAGACTTCAATCCCATCGAGAAGGCTTTTGCAAAGCTCAAGGCTGTCTTGCGCGCCAAAGCCGAGCGAACGGTCGAGGGCTTATGGAGCACGATCGGCCAGATCGTCACACTGTTCGAACCGCAGGAATGTGCCAACTACTGCAAATCCTGCGGATATGACCCCGAGTAAAGTGGATGGGCTTTAGATTCAATTGAGGTGGTGCGCGGTTCTGACGATCGTTCTCGTTCTGACCATCGCCGCGGGCTTTCTCCTTTGGCGGCTGGCCGACCATGACCTCGACCGACGCAACAGCGAGAGCTTTGACTTCGTATCCGCGGGCGTGCCCGTGTCGGGGACGCTCTGGCTTCCCGACGGGGCGCCAAGGGCAGCCGTTGTCCTCGTGCATGGCGATGGTGCCCAGGATCGCACGTCGGCCGGCGGATACGCTCCGCTGATCAACGCCATGCTCGACCGAGGCATCGCCGTGGCGTCGTGGGACAAGCCGGGCGTCGGTTCGTCTGAGGGAAACTGGCTGCACCAGACCATGGAAGAACGTGCGGACGAAACGCGCGTGGCGCTTCAGCGCCTGGCCCGGCGGCTCGATGGCCTTGCACACGGGGCTCTCGGCTTCTCGCAGGCTGGCTGGGTGCTGCCGCGTCTTTCATCGGACGACGCGGATTTCATCGTGCTGATCGGAGCGGCCGCGTCCTGGCAGGATCAAGGGGATTACTACATGCGCACACGGCTTGCGCGCGAGGGGTTAGATCCGCAGGCGGTCGATCTGGCGATTGCCGATCAGAGCCTCGAAGACGAGCGCATCTTCGGGCCGGATGCGGCCAATGCGCCCGCCGGGATGTCCGCGGATCGCTGGCAGTTCATCAGGATCAACCGATACGCCGATGCGCGCGCTGCGCTTGCCCGGCTCGATCTGCCATTGCTTGCCATCTGGGGCGCGGATGACCTGAATGTCGATCCCGCGCGCAATGCGGTAATTTTTCGCGAGCTGATGGCCGGGCGGAATGACCATGCCGAGATCATCATCTGGCCTGAGGCCACGCACGGCCTTCTGAAGTCATCCGCCTACAACTGGCAGCCGACCGATGACTGGTCCTGGTTTGCAATTATGCGTTTTGTCCTCGAGGGCCGTCACGCCTATGCGCCCGGTGCGCTTGACACGGTAACCGAATGGATCCTGGCCAGAGGCAAAGTCGGAGCGTCGGTGCGGCAACACTCATGAGAAACCATCCCAGGGGATGAAAGGTTGCCGGCTATTGCACCGTGACCAACACGAACCCGGTCAGTTGCAAGCGCCATCTTTGAGCAGCATCGCCTCGATGTCATCGAGTTGCGATTGCAGATCGACGCTGTCCTCCGCCCCCCAGATCCGCAGCGTCACCAGCCCCTCCACGGCCAGAAACGCGGTTCGGGCCGCACGCGCCTCCTGGGTGTCGCCCATTTTCGACAGGATCGACCGGTACCAGTTCGCGGTCTCCATGCGGTTTTGAGGGTTTTGCATGTAGGCGATCATGAGCCCCGCCAGCTTGGCATCGATGGTCCCCTGCGAGGTGCGCATGGCGGCGATGTAGCTGCGCACAAAGCCGATCGGCCCCACGCTCTCGATGTCGGCTACAAGGGCATCGAACTGGGTGGTCCAACGATCGACCAGCCCTTTGACCAGTTCATCCTTCGACGAAAATGAATATTGAACGCCGCCTTTCGATATGCCCGCAGCTTTTGCCAGGGCATCGATCGTCAGCGCCTGTGGCCCCTCGATGTTCACGATGTCTTCGGCGATCGTCAAAAGCCCGTCCCGGCTGATCGTCGGCTTTCTTCCCATCGTCTTTCCTTTAACAAGCGAAGTTCAATATTGAAATCCATACGTATGTATTTATATGGAGCACGTCAAATTATCATCCAGGTGTTCCGATGTCTGCCCCTCTCCGTGATCCGAAGCGATGGCTCGTCCTCGTCGCCGTGACGCTCGCCTTCCTCCCCGTCGTCATCGACATGACCGTGCTCCACGTCGTGATCCCGACACTGACCCAGTCGCTTGGCGCCTCCGGCACGGAAGTGCTCTGGATCATCGACATCTATCCGCTCCTCATGGCGGGCCTGCTGGTGCCGATGGGCACGCTGGCCGACCGGGTGGGAAACAGGAAGGTGCTATTGTCGGGCCTTGCGATCTTCGCCGTCGCATCGGTTGTGGCCGCCTTTTCGACAAGCGCGCCGATGCTGATCGGAGCGCGCATCCTGCTTGCGTTCGGCGGCTCTATGATCGTGCCCTGTGTGCTGGGCATCATTCGCCGCAGCTTCGAGGATGCCGACGAGCGTGCGCTCGCGCTCGGGTTATGGGGAACGATCGGATCGGCGGGCGCCGCCCTTGGCCCGCTGGTCGGCGGTGGTCTTCTGCAGCATTTCTGGTGGGGTTCGGTGTTCCTCATCAACGTTCCGCTCATGCTGGTGGTCGCTCCGGCATGCTATTTCCTTTTGCCAAGAAAGGAAGCGACAACGCCCGGCAAATGGGCTTTCGGCCAGGCGCTGCTGCTGATCGCCGGCATGATTTCGCTTGTCTACGCCATCAAGGCGGGCTTTGGCGGCAGCAAGCCGCTCGCGGTCATTCTCCCGATCATGGCATTCGGCATCGCGATGCTGACGCTTTTCATACGCGCGCAGCTTCGCTCGGACAATCCGATGCTCGACCTGTCGCTGTTTTCCCGTCCCGCGATTGTGGCCGGCATCATCATGGCGCTCGTTGCCACCGGCGCGCTTTCCGGCGTCGAGCTGACGCTCGCCCAGGAACTGCAATATGTCATCGGCAAGACGCCGCTCGAAGCGGGCATTTTCATGCTTCCGATCATGGTCGCGGCCGCGATCGGCGGCCCCGTCGCCGGCTGGCTGTCGAACACGTTCGGGCTGCGCCGGGTGGCGACGCTGTCGCTGCTGCTCGCCGCCGGTTCGCTGGCCTATCTCGGCAGCGCCGATTTCCGCTTTCCGGGCTTCGATGTCCCGGCTGCGCTCGCCGTTGCCGGCCTCACCCTCAGCATCGGGCTGACGGCGTCATCGATCGCCATCATGGGATCTGTGGAGCCTGAAAAAGGCGGTGCGGCAGGCTCGCTCGAGGGCACTGGTTATGAACTTGGTTCCGGGCTCGGCATCACACTCTTCGGCGTGTTCATGGCGAACGTCTTCGGCCGGGCGATCGAGATACCGCCGGATCTGGCATTGCCGCTGGCCGAACAGGCCAGCCGTTCGATCGGCGACACCTATCTTGTGGCCAGCCAGTTGCCGGGCGAACAGGGCGCGGCCCTGATCGCCGCCGGCAAGGCTGCGTTCAGCGCGGCCCATGTCACATTGCTGTCCGTGGCGTCTGCCGTGATCGCGGCCCTTGCCATCACCGTCTACATGCTGTTGGCCCGGTATCGCCCGATCGGACGCGCCAGCCACTGATCGCGCGCGGCAGGAACGGTCCCGCCAGCCCGGTCGCCGAAGCGACGACCATGAGCAGCATGACCGCCGCGATCCGCTTCCGATAGGGGGCGAACAACGCCAGCACGCGCCGCATGGACACATGCTGCGCGGCAAGGCCGTCATAATCATCGGGCTCATCGAGATGATCGGACATTGGTATTCTCACAAAGAAACGGGCCGGGAAACAGGCTGCTCCCGGCGCGGCAGCCGGAATTCGACGGAAAGCCCGGTGTTGTGGGAGGGCAGGATCAGCGCATCGCCGCCATGCGCCTGCGCAATCGCCCTGACGATGGGCAAACCCAAGCCGGAGCCGCCTCTGGCCCGCCCCCGCGAATCGTCCGCGCGCCAGAACCGCTCGAAGGCGCGCACGCGGTTTTCGTCGGCAAGCCCGGGGCCGGTATCAGTGCAACGGAAGAAGATGTGCTCTCCGGCGCGGCCGGTCTCCACGAGCACGGTGGTTTGCGGCGCATAGCGGCAGCAGTTTTCGAGGAGCGCGACAAAAGCCTGACGCAATCGCGAGCGGTCGGCATGGGTGACCACGCTCTCCAACTGCCGTTTGATGGTGATCCCGGCCATGGCGAGCGGCTCCTCGAGCGAGGTCAGCGCCGCCTCGGCCTCCTGCGCAAGATCAAGATCCGAGACTTGCAGATCGAGCTGGCCGGCATTGCCCAGCGCCAGCGTTCCGAGCTCTTCCACGATGGCCGACAGATCATCGACATGCTCGATCAGCCGGCCATAAAGCGCCGGACTGGGGTCAAAGGCGCCATCCAGCAGGCCCTGCAAGCGCCCGCGCAAAATGGTCAAAGGGGTCCTGAGCTCATGCGCGATCGCCGAGTTCGAGTATTGCAATTCGGCCTCGGCGCGCTGCAACCGCTCCGCCATCTGGTTGAAGTCGCCGACCAGATCGCCGGCCTCGCCGAAATTGCCGCGGCGCAACGAGGCGCGCGCCGAAAAATCGCCCTCCGCGACCTGGCGCGCGGCCTCGGCAACCGATTTCAGCGGCGCGACAATCCGCCTTGCGAGAAACCAGCCCAGCAATGAGGCCGACGATATGCCGATGCCGAGCAGCAAGCCCAGGGTCACGACGTCACCGGTGCGCAGGAAATCCTCGTCGGTGAACTCCGGATAGAGCCAATCATAGATGAAGAAGAAATAGGCGATCAGTCCGAAATAGACGACGGCGAAGGCAAGCAGCGTCAATGCGATCATCGCCCGGACGATCTGGGAATTCAGTTTTCCAGCCACGGGTCTAGCCATGAGCCCAACCATCCGCCCAACCATCCGCATTGTCCAGCCGGTAGCCGACGCCGCGCACGCCGGTCAGCAATCCGCCCGCACCGGCGGCAGTCAGCTTGCGGCGCAGATTGCTGACATGGCTGTCCACGGTCCGGTCGAGCGCCTCGCCTTCCGGCAGGCAGGCATCGACCAGTTCCGAGCGCTCGAACGCCCGGCCTGGGCTCGCGGCCATATGGGCGAGAATGCGGAATTCGGTCCGCGTCAGGTCGAGCGTCACCGGTCCGGCCAGGGTTTCGACCGCCGCGCGATAGGCCTGCGGATCCACGGCCAGCGGCCCGACGCGCAGCACCTGCTCGCCACCGCCGCGCCCCATGGTCCGGCGCAGCACGGCTTTGGCGCGGGCCACGACCTCAAGCGGGTTGAACGGTTTGACGACATAATCGTCGGCGCCGATGCGCAACGCCTGCAGCTTGTCGAGATCCTCCGCCAGCGCCGTGACCATGATCACCGGCGTGTCGCCGCGCCGCCGGATCGCCGCCAGCACCTCGTAACCGTCCTGCCCCGGCAACTTGATGTCGAGCACCACCAGATCAGGCCTGAGGCGCAGATGATGGGCAAGCCCGACAATCCCATCGCCGGCGGCGATGACCCGGAAGCCCTCGCGCGCCATGTAGGTCCCGATGATTTCAGCGATCTCGGGTTCGTCTTCGATAATCAGGATCAGAGCATTGTTCATGGCCATGTCTTCGATCTTTGAAACACCCTCTCCGGATGTTCACGCGGCTGGATCCGTGCTTTTCTTCGGGACCTTTTCCCGCGATTTGCGCGTCGTCAGTCGACTGACTGTAACGTAGAGCACCGGCACGAAGAAAACCGCAAGCACGGTCGCCGACAACATCCCCCCAAACACGCCGGTTCCGATTGCGTTCTGGATTTCGGAGCCGGGGCCGTGCGCGATCATCAATGGCACGACACCGAGGATGAAAGCCAGCGAAGTCATCACGATCGGCCTGAGCCGCAACCGGGAAGCCTGCAGCACCGCCCGATGAAGGCTCATTCCGTCATTCCTCAGGTGTCGCGCATATTCGACCAGCAGAATAGCGTTCTTGGCGGAAAGCCCGATGATGGTAATCAGCCCCACCTTGAAGAACACGTCATTCTCCAGACCGCGCGCCAGCACCGCCAGCACCGCGCCGAGCACGCCGAGCGGCACGACAAGCATCACCGAGAGCGGGATCGACCAGCTTTCATAGAGTGCGGCAAGCACGAGGAACACGACCAGCATCGAGGCCGCCAGCAGCATTGGCGCCTGCGCGGCGGATTGTCTTTCCTGCAGGGATTGGCCGGTCCACTCCAGCGCGAAGCCCTTCGGCAATTGTTGCGCCAGACGCTCCATCTCCGTCATCGCCGCGCCGCTCGAGACGCCCCGCGCCGCCGAACCCGAGATATTGGCAGCCGGGTAACCGTTGTAGCGCTCCAGTTGCAGGGGCGTCGTTTCCCAGACGGGCTCGACGACCTCAGACAGGGCGACCATGCCGCCATCGATATTGCGCACCTTCAGACGCAGCACATCCTCGACATGCATCCTTGCGGGCGCGTCGGCCTGCACGACCACCTGCTGAAGCTGGCCCTTGTTGGGAAAGTCGTTGACATAGCTCGATCCGATCGCCGTCGAAATCATGTCGCTGATGGCCGAGAACGGCACGCCAAGCGCCAGCGCCTTCTGACGATCGATCCTGAGGGCGATGCTCTGGCCATCGGGTAGCCCATCCGCCATCACGCCGGTCACCAGCCTGCTTCCGGATGCCAGCGCGATCAACTGGTCCTCGGCCGCCTTCAGCGCTTCCGGGCCGGAATTGGCCCGGTCCTCCAGCCGCAGTACGAAGCCGGAGGTGGTGCCGAGCGATTCGATCGCCGGCGGCTTCATGATCATCGCCATGCCTTCGGGAATATCCGCCATCGCGGCTTCCGCCGCCGCGATCTCCGCGTTCACCGTGGTCTTGCGCTCGCCCCAATCCTTCAGGCTGGTGAAGGCCTGGGCGGCATTGGGACCGGAGCCGGAAAAGCCGAAGCCCAGGATCACGGTGCTCTCGACGATATCGGGCCGGGTCGCGGTATAGGCCTCATAGGTCGAGACGACCGCGCGCGTCCGTTCGGCGGTGGCGCCGGCCGGCAGCTCGAACATCGCCATGAAGTTTCCCTGGTCCTCTTCCGGCACGAACGACGTCGCCACCCGCGCATAGCCGACGCCGAGCACCACCAGCAACACGACATAGATGACCAGCATCCGCCCGCCGCGCCGCAACACCCAGCCGACGCCCCCGGTATAACGCGCGGTCAGGCTATCGAACTTTCTGTTGAACCACCCGAAGAATCCGCTTCTGGCTTGGCCTTGCCCGGGTTTAAGGATCGTGGCGCAGAGTGCCGGCGTCAGAGTCAGCGCGAGGAAGGCAGAAAACAGGATCGAAACCGACATCGACAGGGTGAACTGGCGATAGATCGCGCCGACGGAACCGGCGGCCATGCCCATCGGTATGAAGACGGCGGCAAGCACCAGCGTGATGCCGACGATCGCGCCTGAAATCTCGCGCATGGCCTGGCGAGTGGCGTCGCGCGGCGACAGCCCCTGCCGCGACATGATCCGTTCGACATTCTCGACGACGACGATGGCGTCATCGACGATGATGCCGATGGCGAGCACCATGCCGAACATCGTCAGCACATTGATCGAATAGCCGGCCGCCATCATCACCGCGAACGTGCCCAGCAGCGCGATCGGCGCAACGATGGTCGGGATCAGCGTATAGCGGATGTTCTGCAGAAACAGCAGGATCACCAGAAAGACCAGCACCATCGCCTCGACCAGGGTCTGGACGACCTTGGTGATCGACACCTTCACGAAGGGCGCGGTATTGTAGGAGATCGCGATCGCCATATCCTTCGGCATTGACGGTCGCAGTTCGGCCAGACGCTTTTCGATCGCGGCGGCGGTGCTGACGGCGTTTGCGCCGGGCCGCATCTGGATCGCGGCAGCGGCGGCCGGCTTGCCATTGCTGCTGACGCTGAAAGCCAGCGTCTGGGCGCCGAGTTCCACCCGCGCCACATCCGATAGCAGAAGGCGCGCGCCGTCAGCCTGCGACCTGAGCGGTATCGCCGCGAATTCCTCCGGCGTGTTCAACTGGCCATGCACGGTCAGCGGCGTCGAGATCATCGTCCCCGGAACCGTCGGCTCGTCGCCGACCCGGCCGGGCGAAACCTGCGCGTTTTCGCGCGTGATCGCTTCCGTCACGTCGGCCATGGTGAGGTTGTAAGCAGAAAGCTTCGCCGGATCGACCCAGACGCGCATGGCGCGCTCGGACCCGAACTGCTGGAGACGACCGACGCCGGGAAGGCGCTTCAGCTCCTCGCTCAGATTGCGGGTCAGGTAGTCGCCAAGAGCCAGTTCGTCGGTCTCGCCGCTGAGCGACTTCAGCGTGATGACCATCAGAAACCCGGATTCAGCGGCCTCGACGCTGACGCCGCCGCGACGGACCGCCGCCGGAAGACGCGGTTCGGCATTCTTCAGGCGGTTCTGCACATCCACCTGCGCCAGTTCCGGATTGGTACCGGGCTTGAACGTCACCGTGATGTTGGCGCCGCCGGTCGAGTCGGCGGTGGATTCGTAATAGAGCACGTTCTTGACGCTCGAGAGTTCCTTCTCGATGGGCGTCACCACGCTGTCATTGACGGTTTGCACGGTCGCGCCGGTATAGGTCGCGAAGATGCTGATGCTCGGCGGCGCAATGTCCGGAAAGCGCGCCACCGGAAGCTTCGGAATGGCGACAAGTCCAGCCAGTGCTATGAAGATCGCAATCACCCAGGCAAAGACCGGGCGGTCGATGAAGAATTGTGGCATGATCTCTGACCTTTAATGCTTGCCGGCCGCCGGTGCGGCTTCTTGTGAGGCGGTAACCGGGCTGACGCGCGTCCCGTCCTGCACGCGATCCTGACCGCGAATGACGATTGTCTCGCCGGCCTTCAGGCCTGACGTGACGACAAGACGTCCGCCGATGACGTCGCCCAGAACCACGTCGCGCCGCTCGGCCCGCCCGTCGACGGTCACCACCACGATCTGCGCCTCGCCGGCGCCGTTGCGCACGATCGCCTCTTCCGGCACCAGCAGCGCATCGGGAAGAACACCGCGCGGCAGTCGCGCACGAACATACATGCCGGGCAGAAGCCTGAGACCGGGGTTCTCCACCTCGACCCGAACCATGGCATTGCCGGTTCCCGGATCGACTGTGACGTCCGAGAGCACCACCCTGCCTGGACGGGGATGCGGCTTGCCGTCCGCGTCCAGAATCTCGACCGGGCCCAGGCCCTCGTCGGCGGCAGACTGCAACCCATCGAGCTTCGTTGCGGGCAGGCGCAGATCGACATAGACGCGGTCCAGTTCCTGCACCACGGCAAGCTCCGTCTGGCTGGAGGCAAGAGCGCCTTCGTCGGCCAGCGTGCGCCCGACATAGCCCTTGATCGGCGACCTTATGGTCGCGAAATCAAGGTCCAGCTTTCGGCGGTGAGCGACCGCTTGGGCCTCGGCAAGGTTCGCCTCTGCCATGGTCAGCTCGTTGCGGGCGTCTTCGTAATTCTTGCGGCTCGTCACGTTTTCCGCCACAAGCGCTTCGGCACGCGCCAACCCTTGCCGCGCATGCGCCAGCGCCCCTTCGGCACGCGTCACCCCTGCCCGCGCGGTTTCGAGATCGGCCTGAAGCAGGGCCGGGTCGATTTCGAAAAGGACCTGTCCGGCCTCGACCTCGGTCCCGCCTTCGGCATACCGCTTCTTGATGATGCCGCTCACCTGCGGCCGGATCTCGACCCGCCGATAGGCCGCCACGCGCCCGGGAAGCTCCTCGATCAGGACGATGCGCTCCAGTGCAAGCGTCAGGGTGGTGACCTGCGCGGGAGCCTGCGTATAAGAGGATGCGCCTTCCGGTTCCGTAACCGCACCGCCTCGGGAAATCAGGAACAATGAGAGGGCGATTACGCAAACGATGAAGGCGATGAGCGAAAAGCGGTGCGGCATGACAGGCGTCCGGATTGATGTATTTCGTCCGCAACTGACACGCGCCCTTCTATAGTCGGTCGAGAAATGATGGAGATTTGGTGGAGATTGTCGATCTGCGCTTGAAACAGCCCTTTCTCCAAGGCTGTGGTCAGCAGAGCGTTTGCGTCGCGATCGCGATCTACGGGGGAACGCCAACGACATCGTAGTGATCACCCGGCGTGCGCATGGTCTGCGCACGGCTCATGGAACAGAATGACGACCGCCGCGCCCTCCGGGGGGCTCAAGCGTGTGCCCAGGTGGCCGACCTTGGCTCCGCCGCGTGGCCGGATTTTAGTCCGTTAACGCGAATGGCGTTTTCTTCCACGCGGCGAAATACCAGAGGCTGTTTCCGGCTCGCTTGGGGATGTTGAAGGCAATGCGTTGCGGGGCGACGAACGTTTGGTGGTTCGGGAAATACCGCCTGTCGATCCTGCCTTTGATTGCGAATTTAATATCATGAGCTTCGAGCCTGGCGCGTCGCTTGCCTATGTCGAAACCCATTTCATGGAACATGGCCTTCTGATCCTTGATGGCGGCGGTGTTTATAGACTGGACAAAGATGGGTATCCGGTGACCGTCGGCGATGCGATCTGGATGGACCCGCATGTGCCGCAATGGTTTGGCGCGCTGGGGCGCAATCCGTCCCGCTATCTCATTTATAAGAACTATAACCGCTCACCACTGGATCCGCGTTGAAACGGGATTATCCGCCATACAGCGCAAAAAAAGCGCCTTGATGCCCCCGTTAAAGGCAAGTGACGAGGTGCTGGGCGTACGCCCCGCAATGCGGCAGCATGAAAGCGGTTTGCGGTCAATGGCGACATCGGTGATTTCGATGAAGGTGATCTGCTCGGTTTTGCGTTGCAGGAAGCGGCCAATGACCATGCTGACACCCATGCCATTTTCTACCATCTGCCTGAGCAGGGCGAACGAATTGGTGGTCATGCTGGGCCGGACATCGACACCGGAGCGGATGAAGGCATCATGAAGCATCTGATGCAACGTCAAAGACGGGTTAGGAAAGATGAACTTTTCACCAGCGACCTCCTCCAGCTTGACATGGCGTCGCTTGGCCAGAGGGTGGTTATTGGGTGTAATCAGGTAGGTGCGGCGTTCCAGGGTCGCCAGAATTTCAAACTCTTCTGCAAAGGGAATATTGTAGCCAAGCCCGACCTCAATATCCCCTTCGCGCAGCCGGGCCAGCATATCAGGCGTATTCTCCACCATGATCGTGTATTTTAGATTGGGGTAATTGCGGTGCAGACTATCCAAAACGCCTGGCAGCAGGTCTGTCGCAAGCACCTCATTGACCCCAAGGCGAAGATGGCCGCGCTGAATGCCATGCAGTTCCTGCAATTCTTCGCGCGCCACGACCAGCTCATTGATGACCGAGGTGCAACGACGCAGCAAAATTTCGCCGGCTTCCGTCAGTTCAAGTCCCACCCGGTCACGGTCACGAATGAAGAGCCCAACGCCCAGCGTTTCTTCAAGATTTTTGATCTGTTTGCTCACGGCAGACGGCGCGATATTCATCTTGTTTGCGGCTGCGCGAAAGGAACCTCCGCAGGCAACCTCGACAAAATGCCGGAGATTGGGAAGGCGGGAGAGAACCGCGCTGCCGGCCATGATCATCCCCTCAAAAGCGGGATACGCAACAATACGAAAAGCAAGTTAGACGGAGTTCCAACGGGGCAACAGCAAGAAGAGAAAAATAGCCTGATTACAAAGCTTTCCGGTATTCTCGCACCAGCCGGGCTCTTCATGGAGCCTGAGGATCTGGAGCGTTTTTCCAGTGATCAGTCTGGCTTCAAGCACCGTACACGACTCCATTGGATTAATTGCATTGGATAGGTCGCCTTGGGGCTTTTTCGATCCAGGCGTGGATTGCGCGCTCAGGATTGTTGATGATCCCTCGCCTGAGGGCGTCAAGGCCGACCCGGAACCATGACCTTTCCCGCCGGCCATGGGGCTTTCGGGCGATGGCTTTCATGGCCATTGTGCGTGTGGCGCACCGATAGGCCCATGTGATGGCGAGGGTGACGAGCAGGCAGTCGAGCTTCTCGGCGGCCCTGAGGCGGGTGTCCCCGAGGTTGAGTCCGCGCGTCTTGGCATCGGCGAACAGGCATTCGATGCTCCAGCGCCTGCGATAGAGGTTGAGGGCCTGCTTTGCCTCCTGCCGGTTTGTGGCAATGATCCGCCAACACCCTCAGGCTCTCTTGACTATGCTGTATTGCTCGACGGGTTGCCTCTATCGTAGTGGCGCTGCCATGCAGAACTTGTCCCATAGTGCTTCCTTCCATGCCATGGAAAAGATCGCACCATCAAATCTCGGGATCAAACACCTAGTTGCAACCTGATGAATTGCCTTCGACAGAGCCTTGTCGGAAATCCGCGCCTTCTTTGCCGCCTTAAGAGGCCGAGCCGGAAATATTCGCACGCTGGAAAAACGACATAAAGAGTGCCGCCGCCGCCGTTTCCGCGCTTTTCGGGTCACGGATGATGGCGATAGGGCGCGGCGCTATCGGATGAAGTTCGCGCAGCACGATCCTCGGATCATTCCGGAACGGCCGGCAGGCCAGTTCCGACAGCACGCTCACCCCCAGCCCATGGCCAACCATCCCTATCGTTGTCGGCACGAACGAACACTCGATCATGCTCTCGCCTTCTTCGATACGCAGTGTCTTCTGCACCATCGCGCGCGTGTTTGACCCCGCCGCGCCGCCAATGAAAGCCTCATTGCGCAGACAATCCCAGGTGAGGTCCTTGTCGTCTGCCAGAGGATGGTTCACGGGGATGACGGCGATAAAGCGGTCTTCATAGACGGTCACCTGCTCAATATCCGACATGGTTTCATCATGAGCGCCAATGCCGATATCGGCCTGGCCGGTGCGCACCAGCGCGACAACTTCTGCATTCAGCGCGTCGCGGACCGAGATCCTGATATCGGGATAGGTCGATTTGAACGCCGCCAGAGTCGGAGCCAGGATGTGGTCGACCGCTGATGGCAGGGTCGCGATCGAGATATGTCCCATGCGCCCTGCCGCAAGGTCACGCAGCCGCGTTGTGGCGCTTTTGACCTCGCCCAGGATCCGGCGCGCTTCCGGCAGGAGTAGAAGACCTGCCGCTGTCGGACGCGCGCGCCGCGCGCTTCGATCCAGCAACCGCAGTTCAACCAACTCTTCCGCCTGCTGGATCGTCGTGCTGAGCGCTGGTTGCGTCACCCCCAGCACAGCGGCGGCAGATGTGATCGATCCGCAGTCACAGACCGTGACAAAGGCTCTCAGATGCTTGGTCGACAAATCGCGCATACATAAGAAAAACATATGTCAGAATAAAATCAAACAATTTTATTTATCGAACCGTTGCGGTGATGATGGCTTCGGAGATGAACATCAGGGAGGATCATATGTTCACCAGATTTCGGGCCGTTGCGACGGCTGTGCTTCTTGTCGCGCCCTTGGCTTCACCGGCGGTTGCGGAAACGCAGCTGAACATGGGCGGGTCCACCAACACGTCGTCCTTCTATCCCTATTACAGCGCGCTTGCGAACGGGATCAGCGCCAATGACGACACGCTGAACGTCACCGTGGTGAGCGCGGGCGGGTTTGCCGCAAACTCCGTGCTGTTGCAGGAAGGCGATCTTGACTTCGGCGGCATATCCCCCGACATCATCGCTGATGCCGAGGAGGAGGGCTATGACGGGTTTCGCGTGCTGTGGTGGACGCTTCCCGCAATCCAGAACCTGATGGCCACCAAGGCCAGCGGCATCACGAACGTCGCGGAATTCGACGGAGAGTGCTTTCACCCCGGCACCAACGGCTCATCGCAGCAGAAGAACATGATGCGTATCCTGAAGGTGCTGGACATTCGTCCCGACCTCTACATGTCCGACAGCGGCGATGCGATCGACGCCATCAAGAACGGTCGCTGCGATGGCCTGATGATGGCCACCCAGGCGCCGCGGCTCGACAGTGCGTCGGCGGAACTGAACCTCACGCGGCCGCTGCAGCCGCTCGGCTATACGGACGACCAGATCGCCGAAATCCGCGAGGCCCTGCCCTGGATGGGGTTTTACGAAATGCCGGCGGGCGTGGTGGAGGGTTCGGAGCCCTACACCGTGCACGCGGTCTGGATCGGCTTTACCGCGACCGATCGCATGGATGAGGATACGGCCTACCGTCTGGTGAAAGGCATGCTCGAATCCCTGCCGCTTCAGCGGTCCGCCCTTCCGGCCATTGCGGACGTCGATATCGCGCAGCAGACGCTCGATGTCGCGGAACAGCCTCTTCATGCGGGAGCCGTGAGGGCTTATCGCGAAGCTGGCTATACCGTGCCTGATCGTCTGCTGCCGCCAGAGATGAAATAGGTCGTCGTGATGTGCCTTCGCCGGTAGGCGAGGGCGCTCGTCACTCCAGTATACGGAAATCGTCATGACATCAGATACCCCTGGGCGGGGCGCGACGCGTCTGCGCACGCTCCTGATTTTCGTCCTGTCTTCGCTGCTCGTGGGCATCACCGCCTGGGGCGCGGTGTTTGGACAACTGCCGAACCTCCAGCATCGCGCAATTGTTCTGTCCCTCGTGGCGGGGCTGGCGGTCCTGGTGACCCCGGCCGGACGCGGCTGGGCCGCAAGAGGCCTCGATGCGGTCATGCTGGGCGTCGTTCTGGTGGCCAGCTTCTGGGTGTACGTCAACTACTGGGACATCATGATGAACCCGGTGGCCAGACGGCCCGAGGCGATCATTCTGGGCCTGGCTCTGGTCGCGGCGATCCTGGAGCTGTCGCGGCGCGCGATCGGCTGGACCTTTGCCATACTGATCGCCATTTTCGCGGCCTATGCCCTGTTCGGGGACCTGTTGCCCGGGCGGATCGGTCATGGCGGCGTCAGCCTGCGGATGCTGACCTCGATGCTGTATCTGTCCACGGACGGCATCTGGGGCCAGGTCTTCAATATCTATGCCAGCTTCCTCATCCTGTTCATTCTGTTTTCCGCGCTGATGATGGCGACGGGCGCCGGCGAGACGATGATGGATATCGCCAAACTGGCCGGCGGACGCCTGCGCGGCGGCCCGGCCAAGATCTCGGTGATCTCCTCGGCGATGATCGGGTCGATGACCGGCTCTTCGGTAACCAATGTCGCGATGACCGGCACATTCACCATTCCAATGATGAAGCGGATGGGATACCGCCCCGAAGTTGCCGGCGCGATCGAGGCCACCGCTTCGTCCGGCGGGCAGATCACGCCGCCCCTCATGGGCGCCGGCCTGTTCCTGATGGCCGAGTTCCTCAACGTTCCCGTCAGTCACATGATGGCGGTGGCGCTGATGCCGGCATTGCTTTTCTACGCCGGCGTTCTGGCATCGGTTCATTTCGAAAGCCTGCGCGAAGGCGTCGGCGCCCTTCCGGCGGAAGAAATGCCCGACGCTACCCGCCTTCGCCGTCCTTCCGTTTGGCTGCCGTTGGCCGCACCCTTCGTCGTGCTGTTGGCCATGCTGTTGCTGGGCTATTCCGTCGCTCTTTCGATCCTGTCCGCCTGTGTCGTTCTGGCGGGTCTGCATCTGCTGTTCGATCCCGAAAACCGCGGCTTTCTCGCACGGTTGCGGGACCTCGCCTCGGCATTGGTGGAAGCCGCCGGCCCGCTGGTGATGCTGGGCGCGTTGTGTGCCGCGGCTGGAATTCTGATCGGCGTGATCGGTTTTGTGGGCATCGGGGTGAAGTTCGGCGACGCCATGCTCGGGCTGGCAGGAGGCCACCTTTTTCCGGCATTGATCCTGGCTGGGGTCGTGGCCATCGTGATCGGAATGGGCATGCCCACCACCGCCGCCTACGTCCTTGCCGCCTCCACCATCCTGACCTCGTTTGATATGCTCGGCGTGCCGGCCCTGAACGCGAACATGTTCGTGTTCTACTTCGCCACACTCTCGGCGATCACGCCGCCGGTCTGTACCGCCGTCTTCGTGGCCGCTGGCCTGGCAAACGCCTCCTGGTGGGCGACTGCGGTTCAGACCGTGCGGTTTGCGGTTATCAAGTACCTTCTGCCGTTCCTGTTCATCTTCCGTCCGGAAACCCTTCTCCAGGGCACACCGCTGGATGTCGCGGTCACGCTTGCCGCATGTCTTGCGGGAACAGTCGCCCTGTCCGCCGGTTTCTCGGGCTGGCTGGTCGGTCCGCTTCACAAGTGGGCAAGGGCTGTGACCGTGGTTGCCGGGGTGCTGCTGCTGTGGCCGACGCTGGCGGTAAACCTGGCAGGGCTTGTTCTGGTCGGGGTCGTCATTCTGGTGACCAGACGCGGCCGCGTGACATCGCTGATTGCCGACAATGCAGGAGCTGCCAAGTGAAGGACATTTTTGCAGACCTGCGTGAGGAACCGCTACCGGGCGGCGGGCGGCTCTGGCGCAGCCGCGACCTCCACGCAGGGCAGCCCTCCATCCTGTTTGTGCATGGCGCCTATCATGGCGCGTGGTGTTTCGGCGGATGGCTGAATGCACTCGCCGGAAAGGGCGTTGGCGTGGCGGCGGTCGACCTGCCGGGCCACGGCGGTTTGCCGCAGCCCGCAGACTATGCCCGACGCGGGATATCCGACTACGCGCGGTGCGTGCAGGAGGCTGCCACCCGTTTGAACGGCCCTCTGGTGGCGCTCGGGCATTCGCTCGGGGCCTTGGTTCTGACGAAGGCCGCGGAAACGGTCGACTTTGAAGCATTGTGCCTTGTTGCGCCTTCTCCCGCTGGCAACCTGCCCGGCGTGGCATCCGTTTCGCCCGTGCCCGCTGACGTGGCGAAACAGCCGCCGGCGCTGGCCGACTATCGCGCGGTCTATCTTGCGGGTTCTGATGTCGCGGAAAAGTGGCATGGGCATCTGGTTGCCGAAAGTCCGCGGGCGCTGAACGAACGCTACGGCCTGAAGATCTCGGTCCAGCCGAGGATTCGGCGCGGCATCGTCATCGAGGCGGGGCAGGAAGACGCGGCCCGTCATCCGCCGGGCCAGGACAAGGCGCTCGCCGCGTTTTACGGCTATCGCTACATTCTGCTGCCCGATGCGGCGCATTGCATGATGCTGCAACATCCTGGATCGGACTCATACCGGGTTTTCGAAAACTGGGCTCTGGAGGAACTGGGGCGGCTTACGCAAGCTGAAGGGATATAGCCGCGCATGTCCGCGCGCGTCGACGGAGCGGAGGCTTCACCGCTCGCTGAAAGGCAGGGTGATCCTGACCTCGGTGCCCTTCGCATTCGGCATGATCCCGATCGTTCCGCCATGACGCAGAACGACATCTTGAACGATAGCGAGCCCGAGGCCGCTGCCGGAGCCGGGTTCGATCTGGCCGAAACGCCTGAAAGCGATATCCGCCAGTTCCGGGGGGAGCCCCTTGCCGTCGTCCATAACCTTGAGCACAGCATTCGCCCCCTCGCGTTCGGTCTGAACGGTGATCGCGCTGAGCCGCGCGCCGCCGTGCTGAAGCGCGTTGTCGACGAGGTTTTTCACGGCCTCGCTCAAAAGGGTCTCGTCGGCCTGGACAACCAGCGCCCCGGGCGCGGCGTCGAGACTGAAAGCCAGATCACGGGACAGGATTTCCGGAGCCACGGCCTCGCATGCTTCTTTCACGATGACATTGAGGTCGCGCGGGTTCATCTGGGCCGGTGCGTCGTAGCGCAGGCGCTCAAGGGAGAGAAGCTGTTCGGCCAGACGCGCGGATTTGCGCGCGGCCATCACGAGTTCGGATTGAAGCTGGGCGCGATCTTCCTCGGTCCTGGCGTCCCTGAGCGCCTCGGCCAGGGACAGAAGAGCGGAGGCCGGATTGCGAAGCTGGTGGGCCGCATCCGAGATGAAGGCCTGGTGGTTCTCGATGCTTTGCTCGACCTGGCCGAGAAGCCTGTTCAACGTGGCGACAATGCCGGAGACCTCTTCCGGAACCGGCCTGCGGATACGGCGGAGATCTTCGGGCGAGCGCAGGGCGATGGCCTCCTGCAGCCCCCTGAGCGGCTTCAGGCCGATCTGGACGCCGAACCAGACCACAACCGCCAGCGCTACCATGAGAGCGGCCATGAGCGCGGCGGCACGGAGGGCCAGGGTGATCGCAAAGGCCCTGCGATCGCTTGCCCGCTGCCATATTGTCACGACCGTTTCGCCAGTCAGATTGCCGATGGTCGTGGTCTCCGACATCCGCAACACCCGCACCGGTTCGCCGCGATAATTGGCCATGTAATAGGTCGGCCCCTCATCGGAGGGCTTCGTTTCCGGGACAGGCGGATAGGCATATCCGGTCACGTAAATGCCGCCCGGGCCGGTGACATGGTAGAATATCTCGCCGCCGCCGGCATCGGAAATGATGCTGCGGGAGCGCTGCGATATGGCATCGCCTTCCGAAATCGCGACGTCGCGGGCAATCGCCAGGCCGGCGGCGAGAAGGGTGCGGTCAAACAGCTCTTCGGCTGTTCTTTTTGCGGCTTCGAACCGCCAGAGACCGAGAAGGCAGGAGACGCACAGAAGCGGTACAAGAATGAGAAGGAATAGCCGCGTGCGCAGCGATAGCGACTTCTTCATGCTGCGTCGACTTCGAGCATGTAACCCAGGCCGCGGGCGGATTTGATATGGATTCCGTATTCCTCGATCCGTCGGCGGAGCCTCGATATATGCGGCTCGATCGCGTTTTCGGCGACATCCGCGCCGGTGCCATAGACGTGCGAAAACAGATGGGATTTCGACACGATCCGTCCCCGCCGTTCCAGCAGACACTCCAGGATGGCGATTTCCTTGCGCGGGACATTCAGCACCCGGGTCTCAAACGACAATTGCCGGCTGGCGCGGTCGAAGACGAGTTTCCCGAGCGTTTCCTGCTCCGAGAAGACCAGGTTGCGTCGGCGCGCCACGGCGCGCACGCGCGCTTCAAGTTCATCCATATCGAACGGTTTCGTCAGATAGTCGTCGGCCCCGGCGTCGAGTCCGGCCACGCGTTCCTTGGTTTCGCCATGCGCGGTCAGCAAAATGACGGGCGTGCCATCTTCGCGCCGCCGGAGGGCGCGCAGGACATCGATACCGTTCATAGACGGCAGATCGATGTCGAGGACAATCAGGTCGGCCCCTTCCTGTGTCAGGAACGCATACGCTTCCTCGCCATCGTGCAGAAGGTCCACGGAATGTCCACGGCTTCGCAATCGGTGGGCAATCCCGTTGGCCAGAGACAGGTTGTCTTCCACGATCGCGATTCGCATGGACATGAATTTGTCACGAGGCGCAAGGTTTGCGCAAGGTTGGCTTGGCAACGTGCGTTCGTCGGAGGAGGGACGTGTTCCCTTATTGAAATTTTCGAATGCGCGCAGGCCCTACCTGCGGCACACTAGGTCCTAGGGAGGAACCAATGACCATTACGCAATTTGCGACTTCGGTAGCCGTGGCAGCTCTGGTGGCATCGCCAGCCGCCGCAGAGGTGGATCTCAGCGGCAAGACGGTTGAATGGGTGATCCCGTTTTCCGAAACCGGCGGCTCGGCAAAATGGGCGAACTTTTTTGCGCCGATGCTTTCCGAAGAACTGCCGGGCAACCCCACGGTTGTCGTCAAGTTCATGCCCGGCGCGGGCTCGACCAAGGGCGCGAACTGGTTTCAGGAGCAGGAATACGAAGACGGCACGCTCCTCTTCGGCACATCCGGTTCGACCCAGTTCCCCTATCTGCTCGATGATCCGCGGGTACGCTACGAATATTCCGACTGGGTGCCGGTGATGGCGTCCGGCACGGGCGGCGTGGCCTATATCAACCCGAAGGACGGCGAGAAGTTCGACGGTTCAGCCAATGCGCTGAAAGATATCAATTTCATCTATGGTTCGCAGGGCGCGACCCGGCTCGATCTGGTGCCGCTCTTGGCATGGCAGATGCTGGGGATGAATGTCGAGCCTGTATTCGGGATCAAGGGGCGCGGTGACGGCCGGCTGATGTTCGAGCGCGGCGAAGCCACGATCGACTATCAGACCTCCTCGAGCTATCTCGGCGCCTCGTCCGACTTGGTGGCCCAGGGCAAGGCCGTGCCGATGATGACCTGGGGCGCGCTCGACGAAGAGGGCAATATCGTCCGTGACCCAACCTTCCCCGACATTCCGACCTTCAAGGAAGTCTGCGAAGCCACCGAAGGCTGTGAAACCAGCGGCGACGCCTGGGATGCGTGGAAGGCATTCTTCGTTTCGGGCTTCCCGGTGCAGAAGATTGCCTTCCTGCCGGCAGGCACGCCCGATGAGGTGGCGCAGACCTATGCCGATGCCTTCGATGCCGTGCGCAAGCGTGACGACTTCGCCACAATTTCCGCGAAGGAAATCGGCAAGTACGAGATCTTCGTCGGTCCGAACGCCAAGAAGGCCACCGAGGCTGGAACCACCGTTTCGCCTCAGGCGAAGGAATACGTCAAGAACTGGCTTCAGCAGGCCTACGGCGTCTCGCTGAAATAGGTCCTCCCCGGAAAGGCCGGCTCGCTTCCTTCGGGACGGGCCGGCCTTGATGGTCCGCCGAAAATGCTTTCTGCGACCGCGGTGGTTGAAGACCATGGAAGGACGGCCGCTCCTGCGGCGCAGATCGTGACGGCGAGGCCATCGCGAGCAGGCCGCCGACCGGTTCGTCCGAACTCAGCCGTCTCAGAAATCGAGCCCGTTTACCGGTCGCAAAACCGCCTGACGCGTTGTCGGGCGGCGGGCAGGGGACGGGACCTAAACGCAATTCGAAGAGGCTTCTCCAATGGATATGTTTGCGAGCGCATTGCCTGCTTTGTCTGATGCCTGGCAGATGATCCTTCAGCCGGGGGTTCTCGGCTATCTGGTGCTTGGCGTGGTCATGGGCCTTGCCGTCGGGGTCTTCCCGGGACTTGGCGGGATCGCCGGGCTTTCGCTGCTGTTGCCGTTCATGTTCGGCATGGAGCCGCTCTACGGCCTTGCATTGATGATCGGCATGGTGGCGGTGGTGCCGACCTCCGACACATTCGCCTCGGTTCTGATGGGCATTCCCGGATCGTCGGCGAGCCAGGCCACCGTTCTCGATGGCTTTCCGCTCGCGCGCAAGGGCCAGGCGGCCCGCGCGCTTTCCGCCGCGTTCACATCGTCACTGTTCGGCGGGTTGGTCGGGGCGCTGTTTCTGACGATCTTCATCCTGTTCGCGCGTCCCGTTGTGCTCGCCTTCGGGCTGCCCGAAATGCTGATGATCACCATTCTCGGCCTGTCCATGGTCGCGGTGCTGGCGGGGCGCGTTGCGCTGAAGGGCCTGGCCGCGGCCGGCCTCGGCATGCTGATCGGCACCATCGGCGAGGCCGATGCCGGCGGCAGCCTGCGCATGGCGACCTACGATATCCCCTACCTCGTCGACGGGCTGGGGCTGGTGATCGTCGGTCTCGGCATATTCGCCGTGCCCGAGATCGTTTCCCTGTTGCGTCAGGACCGGTCAATCGCGAAGGATGCCAATCTCGGCGCGGGATGGGGCCAGGGCATTCGCGACTGGGTGGCCAACAAATGGCTTTCGGTCAGGTGTTCCATCATCGGCGTCATGGTCGGGGTGATCCCCGGTCTCGGCGGTTCCGTCGTGGACTGGATCGCCTATGGGCATGCGGTGCAGACCACCCCTGACAAGTCGAATTTCGGCAAAGGCGAGATCCGCGGCGTGATCGGGCCGGAAAGCTCGAACAACGCCAAGGAAGGCGGCGGGCTCGTGCCCACGCTGCTGTTCGGCATTCCCGGTTCCGGATCGATGGCGATCTTCATCGGCGCCATCGCGCTGCTGGGCAGCGGCGATATCGAGGTCGGGCCGTCGATGCTGCGTGACAATCTCGACATCACCTATTCCATCGTCTGGCTGCTTGCGCTTGCCAATGTCGTCGGCACGGTGCTGTGCATCGCCGCATCCGGCGGCATCGCCAGGCTGACCACCATCCGGTTTACCTATCTGGCGCCCTTCCTGTTCATGCTGATCAGCTTTGCGGCGTTCCAGTCGGGACAGAATTTCGAGGACCTGCTGGCGCTGTTCGGCATCGGCCTGATCGGCATCTTCCTGCGTCGTTTCGACTGGTCGCGCCCTGCCTTCCTGATCGGCTTCGTGCTCTCCAACCCGGTCGAGAAATTCTCCAACCAGGCTGTTCAGATCGCCTCCTTCCGCTTTCGCAACAGCTTCGAGGAGGGGATGTCGTATGTGTTCTCGCCGATCGTGATCGTGTTGATCATCGTCACGCTCGTTTCGGTCGTACTGGGCCTCCGTCAGGCCAAGAGCATCATGGCCGAGGGAGAGGTGCAGGCCGGCTCCAAACGCGCGCCTCTGGTTTTCCTTCTCGTGATTGCCGCTTACGTTGTGACGGCGCTCGTCAACGCGCAGATGATCCCCGACTACAACATGACCGACAAGATCGTACCGCTGGTGATCTGCGCAATCACGCTTGGATGCTGTCTGATCCTGCTGGCGCAGATGATGCTCCGGCCGGAAACGGATGCGATCTTCGCCGACAAGGAGCGTGCCGGGGAGGATGCCGATGCGCCCTACGGGCTGTGGTCGACGCTTGCCTGGTTCGCATCCCTGATTGCGGCGTCCTGGTTCGTCGGTTTCATCCTCGCCTTGACGGGCTTCCTGATCGCATTTCTGCGTGTTCGCGCCGGGGCTGGCTGGCCCAAGGTGCTGATCCTGACGGCTTGCGGAATAGCGCTGATGTGTGTCATGGCCGGAGCGCTTAATCGTGATTTCCCGCCGGGCCTGCTGCAGAGCGCCGTTGATCTGCCCTGGCCACTCAAATGATCGGAGACAGAAGATGACACAGACCGCCATTCCCTTCATTTTCATGCGCGGTGGTACGTCGCGCGGCCCCTATTTCCGCCGCGAAGACCTTCCGGAAGATCGCGATACCCTGGCTTCTGTGCTTGTCGCAGCCGTCGGATCGGGGCACTCGCTCAATATCGACGGCATCGGAGGGGGCGCCGCTGTGACCACCAAGGTCGCGATGCTCTCGCGCTCCGAGGATGAATGGGCCGATATCGACTACTTTTTTGCTCAGGTCTCGGTTGAGGACCGGCTGGTCGATTTCAAGCCCACCTGCGGCAACATCCTTTCCGGCGTGGGGCCGGCGGCGATCGAGATGGGCCTGATTACGCCCACGGGCGACGAGACCGAAGTCCGCATCCGGGCCGTCAATACCGGCGCGAAAGTGCTCGCGCGCGTCCAGACGCCGGGCGGAGAACTGACCTATGAGGGCGACGCCACGATTGCCGGCGTGCCGGGAACGGCCGCTCCGATTGCGCTGAACTTCATGGAGGTCGTCGGTTCGTCGACCGGCGCTTTCCTGCCCACGGGAAACCTGCGCGACGAAATAGACGGGATCGAGGTCACCTGCATGGACGTCGCCATGCCGATCGTCATTGCCCGTGCGTCCGACTTCGGGCTCAGCGGCCATGAAACGGCAGCGGAGATCGATGCAAATACGGATTTCTTCGCCCGCATGGAGAAAATCCGCGTCGAGGCCGGCAAGCGCATGGGCATGGGCGATGTCACGAAATCCGTCACCCCGAAATTCGGCCTGTTGGCGCCGGCCCGGGAAGGCGGCACGATCGCGACGCGTTACTTCATGCCGTGGAATACCCATCCGAGCATGGCGGTCACCGGCTCCCAATGCCTCGCCTCCTGCGCGCTGACCCCCGGCACGGTGGCCGATGGTCTGCTCGATCGGCCCGAACAAAGCCCGGCAAACGTGATCCTCGAGCACCCTTCCGGTCAGATCGAGGTGCTGGTCGAGTTCGACAATGCCGACGGTTTCAGCCTCAAATCCGCCGGGCTGTTGCGGACCGCGCGCAAACTGGCTGACGGCAAGATCTATGTTCCGGGTTCTGTCTGGAAAGGGTTCTGACTATGGCAATCCTGAATCTGCTCGTGGCGTTCAACGGATCCGAAGCGTCCGAGGCCGCGCTTCGCTATGCAGCCTCGCTGGCCAAACAGCGCGGCGCGCATCTGACGGCACTTCTGGTTCACTCGGCCCACGATACGTTCGATACGACCTCGCGCTGGATACCGCGCGAGGCGCGCAATCTGCTCGCCGATGCCAGAGAAGGAATCGTGTCGGAGATCGTGCAGCATTTCGAACGGTTGCGGCCGACCCTTGGCCTCGGCGACAATCTGGCGCTCAGGACGCAGAAGGGGAGAGTGGATATCGTTCTCTCTGATACGGCGCGCAGCTTCGACATGCTGATCGTCGGACGGCCGATGCGCGGCGATGACGAGCATGTGGTCCTGCATCCCGACCGGATCGCGCTGCTTGCCGGCCGGCCGGTGATCGTCGTGCCCGAAGGCTATGATGTCGAGGCCCGCCATTCCCATGCTGCCCTTGCCTGGGACGGCGGCCGGGCTGCCGCGCGGGCGATGTCGGACAGTCTGCGCCTGCTGGAACAGCAGGGAAAGGTGAGCGTGCTCACGATCGGCCCGCCCGCGGGTTCGCTTGACGATCTGATGATGCATCTGAAGCTTCACGATATCGAGACGGTTCATGAGGAGTGGCCGGCCGGCCATCCGCTGGTGGAGTCCATCGTTTCCTATTGCGGGAGGAATGATCCCTCGTTGCTGGTCATGGGCGCTTATGAGCATTCCAAGTTTCGGGATGACTTTCTTGGTGGACACACCGCCAAGATTCTGCGCGAGATCTCCATTCCGATTCTGCTGTCCCACTGATATCGTTGTGCGGGCATAGGGAGAGCCATGCGTATCCATATCCTCGATGACTGGTTCGAGACATTGCCCGACCTGCCTGGCTTCAGCCTGCTGGACGGTCACGGGGTGACGGTCTGGACGGATCACATCAGCGACGAGGCCACGCTTGCCGAACGGCTGAAGGACGCCGAGGCGCTCGTGCTGTTTCGCGAGCGCACGCATGTTACCCGCAGCCTGCTCGAACGTCTGCCGGCGCTGCGCCTGATCGCCCAGCGCGGCGCGTTCCCGCATGTCGACGTTGCCGCCTGCAGCGATCACAATGTGCTTTTGTGCTCCGGAAAAGGCGGCGACGAGCCCAATGTCGCCGCCGCCGAACTGACCTTCACGCTTATGCTTGCAGCCCTTCGCGACCTGCCCGGACAGATGGCCTCCGCCAAGGCGGGCCTGTGGCAGAACGGCGTCGGACGGACCGCAAAGGGTCTGACAATCGGTCTTTACGGTTACGGGCGGATAGCACGGCTCGTGGCGCACTACGCCCGCGCCTTTGGCATGTCCGTCGTCTGGTGGGCCTCCCCCGAAGGGTGCGAGAAGGCGCGCGGCGATGGCGAGGTCGTTGCCGACAGCCGTGAGGCCTTCTTTGCCGAAAGCGATGTCGTTTCGCTGCATCTTCGCCTGACGCCCGAAACCAAAGGAGCGATCACCGCCGACGATCTGGGATTGATGAAACCGGACTCGGTTCTGATCAATACCGCGCGGGCCGGACTGATTGCACCCGGGGCGCTGAAGGCGGCGCTCGATGCCGGCAGGCCGGGCCGGGCTGCGGTGGATGTGTTTGATCAGGAGCCTCTGACCGATCCGAACGATCCGCTGCTGTCGCATCCTCGACTGATCGCGACGCCGCATATCGGCTTCGTCACCGAACAGGAGTTCGAGAGCCAGTTCGGCGAGATCTACGAACAGATCATCGCCTATGTGGCCGGCGCGCCGATCAATATGGTCAATCCTCAGGTCTGGTCCCGCCGCCTCTACGGCCTATGAGAGACGCCGCCAGCGGGGCGCCGACGATCACCAGCACGATGCGGGTCAGATGATGGGTGACCACAAAGCCGAGATCGGCGCCGGTGACGATCGCCAGCACCGTCATTTCGGCCTGGCCGCCGGGCGCGAAGGCCAGAAACGCCTCGGTCGGGTGGCCGAGCGCGAGGGACGCGACGACCAGCGCAACCAGCGCCGCCAGCGCGGCGAGCAGGAAGACATAGGCCACGGCGGCGATCACGATCCGGCTCAGTTCCGACCAGGTTATGCCGGTAAAGTGTACGCCTATGCCGCAGCCGATGAAGAATTGCGCCACCAGGATGGCCTCTGCCGGTGGGCGAATGTGGATCAGGCCCGAGAGTGAAAGCGCGGCGGTCACAATCATCGGGCCAAGGATCGAGGCGCCGAACAGGCCGAGCTTTTCCCCGCCTTTCCAGCCGACAAGCGCTGCGACAACCATCAAGCCGAGTTCATGGATTGGAACGTCCTTGATCGGCGCTCCGATGGGGTTGGAGAGCGCTGCGCCGTAAAAATGCGTCAGGATAAACGGCGCCAGCGTCACCACAAGCAAAACCCGCGTGGCGTGGATCAGGGAGAGGGCGCGGGGATTGCCGCCGGCCTCCGTACCGAAGATCACCATGTCCTGAAGCCCGCCGGGCATGGCCGCGTAATACGCCGTCGGCGCGTCGAACCCCCATACTTTCCGGAAAAACGGAACGCCCACAAGCCCGATGAGCCCAATGTAGACCGGGATGATGGCGATGGATGCCGCCATACGCGGCAGCTCAGTGAAAAGCTGCGGTGTGATCGACGCGCCGACCGCCACGCCGAGGATGGTGCGCGCCGCAACCGAGACCTGACCGAAGCCCTTCAGCGGCGCTCCCAGCAGCGCCGCGCACAGGCACATCAGCATGGGGCCGAATAGAAACGGCAGCGGAAGCCCGAGCGCCCGGAACCCGGCCACGCCAATCGAAGCGAGAACAAATGTGACGGCGCGGCGCGCCTGAGAGTTTTTGAGTTCGAAGCGCATGAAGAATGGATTGACTCAAATTGTGTCCCTATGTATCCAATCGGATACAAGAATCATTAAGGCGAGTCCAGTCATGAACGATGATTTAGCTGCTCCCGGGTCATCGCAGGGAAATACTGTCTACCGGCAGCTTCTGGATGAAGTCCGTGAAGGCCGTCTCAATCCTGGCGACAGGCTGCGGGAAACGGATCTTGCGGAACGGCTTGGCGTGAGCCGCACGCCGGTTCGCGAGGCGATCCGCCTGCTGGAAACCGATGGCATCGTCACGCATGTGCCGCGCCTGGGTGCCACGATACGCACGCTCGACTATGCCGAGGTGATGGAGCTTTACGAGATGCGGGCGGTGCTGGAGGGCACGGCCGCGCGTCTTGCCGCGCGCGCCGCTTCGGAAATCGAAATCGACGAACTGTTCGACATGAACCGCGAGCTGGAACGGCTTGGCAACGATCCGGAGGCCTTTGTCCTGAACCGGCAGTTTCATGCCGCGCTTCTGGACGCCGCGAAGAACCGTTTTCTCAGCTGGTCGATCAGCAGCCTGCAGAAATCGCTGATGATCCTCGGTCCCACCACCTTGACCGAACCCGATCGCGCGGAAAAGGCCGTCGAAGAGCATTACGGCATTCTGGAAGCGTTGCGCGCGCGCGACGGCAAACTCGCCGAGGCGGCGATGCGGGCGCATATCGAAATGGCCCAGCGGGTGCGGGTCCGGTCCTTGCGCGCCCGCACGACTTATGACGGAGACCTATTGTGAGCAAGACAGTCGACATCGTCGTGATCGGCGGTGGCAACGCGGCGCTGTGCGCCGCTATGACGGCGGCGGAAGCCGGCGCCAGCGTGCTGATCCTGGAGACAGCGCCGAAATCCTATCGGGGCGGCAATTCCCGGCACACCCGCAATTTTCGTTGCATGCATCATGGGCCGCTCGGCCCGCTGGTCGAAAGCTACACCGAAGACGAGTATTTCGCCGACCTTCTCAAGGTGACGGGCGGCAAGACCGATGAAGGGCTTGCGCGGCTCGCGATCCGCACCTCCGAGGAATGTCTGCCCTGGATGGAAGAGCGCGGCGTCCGCTTCCAGCCCTCGCTTTCGGGAACGCTTTCGTTGGCACGTACAAATGCGTTCTTTCT
Source organism: Martelella sp. NC20 (assembly GCF_013459645.1). Taxonomy (NCBI): domain Bacteria; kingdom Pseudomonadati; phylum Pseudomonadota; class Alphaproteobacteria; order Hyphomicrobiales; family Aurantimonadaceae; genus Martelella; species Martelella soudanensis. Next base: position 37,350 of record NZ_CP054861.1, on the reverse strand, counting down.
CGGCGGCGGCAAGAGCCTGGTGAATGCCTATTACCGAACCGCCGCGAAACTGGGCGTCGAGGTTGAGTACGAAGCTGCCGTCAGCCATCTCGAACTGGACAATGGCAAGGTCGTCTGGCTGGAATACAAAAAGGGCGACCAGACACATCGGATCGCGCCCAAAGCGGTCGTCGTCGCCTCCGGCGGGTTTCAGGCCGATACGGACTGGCTGGCGCGGGCCTGGGGGCCGGCGGCGAAGAACTTTCTGATCCGCGGCACGCCCTATAACCGCGGCGTCGTTCTGGCGGATCTTCTTGGGCAGGGCATCGAACAGGTTGGCGATCCGACCCAGTGTCACGCGGTGGCCATTGACGGACGCGCGCCAAAATTCGACGGCGGCATCGTCACCCGGCTCGATTGCGTTCCGTTTTCGATCGTGGTCAACAAGAATGCCGAACGCTTCTACGACGAGGGCGAGGATGTCTGGCCGAAGCGCTACGCCATCTGGGGGCGGCTCGTCGCCGCCCAGCCGGATCAGGTCGGCTATGTGATCATCGACGCCAAATCGCTGGAACTGTTCATGCCGTCGGTGTTCCCGCCGATCAAGGCGCAGACGATCGAGGAACTGGCCGGCAAGATGGGGCTTCCCCCGGACCGGCTGCGCGAAACCGTCGACGGGTTCAACGCCGCCTGCGGGGATACGTCGAATTTCCATCCGACCGAGCTTGACGGGGTTGCGACCAGTGGCCTGACGCCGGCAAAGACGAACTGGGCCCGCCCGATAACCGAGCCGCCATTTTACGGCTACAGCCTGCGCACCGGCGTGACCTTCACCTATCTGGGCCTGAAGGTCGACGATCATGCGCAGTGTTCGATGGGCGGCCGGCACGTCGAAAATCTCTGGGCAGCGGGTGAAACCATGGCCGGATCCATTCTCGGACAGGGTTATCTGGCCGGTTTCGGCATGACCATTGGCACCGTCTTCGGACGGATCGCAGGCAGGGAGGCTTCCGCCTATGCAAATGCAGTCTGATTTCATCGGCGAGGCGCGTCGCCAGGCCGAAATCTGTAACGCGTGCCGTTACTGTGAGGGATATTGCTCGGTATTTCCGGCCCTGCACAGCCTCAGGACATTCTCCGATGGCGATATCACCCAACTGGCGAACCTCTGTCACAATTGTCGTGGGTGTTACTATGCCTGCCAGTATACGGCGCCGCATGAGTTCGACCTCAACCTGCCCGGCGCGCTGGCTGAGGTGCGCCAGGAAAGCTGGAAGCAGCATGCCTGGCCTGCAGGCTTTGCGGGGCTGTTCGACCGATCCGGAGTCGCGATGGCCGCGCTGATGACGGTTGCCTTCGCCCTGCTTTTCGCGCTGGCGCAGGCGATGCGTCCGGCAAGCGGGGAGGGCTTTTATGCCTATATGTCGCATGGCCTTATGGTCGCGATCTTCCTGCCGGCCTTCGTGCTTCCGCTTGTGGCCCTGGCCGTCTCGCTTCGCAATTACTGGCGCACAGTGGGCGGCGGGCGCATATCGCCGGTAGACCTTTGGGCGGCCATTGTCTCTGCCGGCAAGATGCGCAATCTCGCGGGCGGACACGGCGATGGCTGCAATTTCGAGGACACCGACCGGTTTTCCAACGCTCGCCGTCATGCCCATCAGGCCGTGCTTTACGGCTTTCTTCTATGCTTCGCGGCAACCTCGTCGGCAACGCTGCTGCATTACCTGTTCGCGATGGAGGCGCCTTACAGCTTCTTCAGCCTGCCCAAACTGCTCGGCGTAAGCGGCGGAATTCTGCTTTGCCTGGGAACCGGCTACATGGCCGCGCTCAAGCTGAAAGCCAATCGCAGTCTCGGCGCGGCCTCCGCATGGGGTGGGGAAATGGCGTTCGTGGCGCTGCTTTTCGCGGTTTCGGCGACCGGTCTTGTGCTCTATGCCGCTTCGGACACAGGGGCCGTCGGCGTGCTGTTGCCGCTTCATCTTGGAACGGTGCTGACCTTCTTCCTGCTCACGCCCTATTCCAAGATGGCCCACGGCTTCTACCGCATGGCCGCCCTGACGCTTGAGGCCCACAGGCGCGACTCAACGATCGTCTGAACCCCATCTGACCAGACGATTTTTGACGAGTGTCTCTCAAGAATGCATTGCGGGGCATTCGTAATTGCCCCGCAAGCAGCTATTGCCGCCTCACAAGCCGCCTGTGCGCATCAGCAGGCGGTTTATGCCATTCGTGAAGTGAATGTCTCAGATACGAAATATTCATTTCAGTCAAGCGAGACGGACTGCTACCGTTTTATGACAGCACGAGATCCAAAATGTCGGCCCCCTGTTCACGGGAACAGGGCGTACCGGGGGCAGTGCGTTAATCCTTGAAAAATGGGGGAACCATGAAAATCAAATCCTTACTCATCGCATCGGTCCTGACGGTGGCTCTTGGAGCTGGCGCGCTCGCGGAAGACCTGAACATCGGCGTCGGAGCCAGCATCACCTCGATCGACCCGCATTTTTATAATGCCTCGCCCAACAACAATATTGCGATGCAGATTTTTGACCGCCTGACCGAGCGCACGGCCGCCGGCAAGCTGGTTCCGGGCCTGGCGGAGAGCTGGGAAGCGACAGGCGACAGCGAATGGACCTTTCACCTTCGTGAGGGCGTGAAATGGCATGACGGCGAGCCCTTCACCTCCGACGATGTGATTTTCACGCTCTCCCGCGCAGGTGATGTTCCGAACAGCCCCGGCGGCTTCGGCGGCTTCATGCGGGCGGTCGAAAACGCTTCGGCGCCCGACGCGCAGACGGTGGTGATCACGACAGACGGGCCGGCGCCGAACCTTCCCGGCAACCTCGCGAATATCGCAATCGTGTCGCGTCACGCCGGCGAGGACGCCACGACCGCTGACTATAATGATGGCGTTGCCGCGATCGGCACGGGCGCCTTCAAGTTCAAGAGCTTCAGCAAGGGCGATTCCGTCGTACTGGAACGCAATCCGGACTGGTGGGGCCACGCCGTTGACTGGGACACCGCCACCTATCGCATGCTGACCAGCAATGGCGGTCGCACGGCGGCGCTTCTGTCCGGCGATGTGGATATCATCGACACCCCGCCGGCCGTCGATATTCCGCGGCTGGAGGAAACGGACGGGCTGCATGTGCGCTCGACCGCCGGATTGCGCGCCATTTACCTCATGCCCAACTACCGTTCGCTTGATGAGATTACCGGCGTATCGGGCAAGTCCGGCGCAGCGCTTGCGGAAAATCCGCTGACTAACGTCTCGGTGCGCAAGGCGCTTTCGACGGCAATCCAGCGCGAAGCCATCGTTGAGCGGATCATGGAAGGCACCGCGACCGCCTCGGCGCAGTGGCTGCCGGAGACGGCCTTCTCCTATGCGCCGTCGCAGACCGTGAAGGTACCCGACCTGGAGGCCGCGAAGGCGCTGCTGGCCGAAGGCGGCTATCCCGATGGCTTTGCGGTGACGCTTTACGTGCCGACCGACCGCTATCCCAACGCGCCCGCCGTGGCGCAGGCCGTGGCCCAGATGTGGACGCGCATCGGCGTCGAGACCTCGGTCGAGGCTTTGCCGTGGGCGACGTTCTCGGGCAAGCGTTCCGAATTCGGCATTCACCTGATCGGATTGGGCAACTCCACGTTCGACTCCAGCTCGATGCTCGTCAACGCACTGGGGACCATCAATCCCGAAGCCGGCATGGGCGCATCGAACCGCTCCAACTACAGCAATCCCGACCTGGACAAGATCACGCTTGAGGCTTTGCAGATATCCGACGACGATGCGCGCGAAGCTAAGTTGATCGAGGCGGTGGAGTTTGCGATGGAGGACCAGGCCATCATCCCGCTCTATCAGCAGTCGAACGCCTGGGCGATGCGCAACGGCATTGATTACGAGCCGCGCATCGATGAGCGCACGGTCGCCAAGGATGTCGTCAAGAAGTAATGGACGGTCTCTGAGCAGGCACGGGCTGCCGGCGGACTGATTTCGCCGGCAGCCGTTCCCGCCCATGAGACATAGAGGACGAGCAGATGTTTCTCTGGATCATCCAGCGGATTGTGCAGGCCGTTGGCGTGGCGTTTGCCATGATGCTGATCGTATTCTTCGGGCTACATGCCATAGGGGATCCCATCGAGACCCTTATTCCGCCTGAAGCCACGTTCGCGGATCGGGCGAAGATCATTGCCGATCTGGGCCTTGATCGACCGGTCTACGAGCAGTTCTTCTTTTTCGTGAAAGGCGTTTTCGAGGGCAATCTGGGCAACAGTTATGTGTTCAACGAGCCGGCCGTCGAACTGATCATCTCGCGCTTTCCGGCAACGCTCGAACTCGCCATCTGCGCCGTCGTGCTTTCGGTCATCATCGGTTTGCCGCTGGGGCTGCTGGCGGGCAACCGGCCGAACGGCCTGACCTCGAAGCTCATCATGAACGGCAGTATACTGGGTTTCTCGCTGCCGCTGTTTTGGGTCGCGATCCTGCTGATCCTGATCTTCAGCGTGACGCTCGGCTGGCTTCCAAGCTCGGGCAGGGGCGAAACGGTGTCGGTGTTCGGGGTCCAGTGGTCCTTTCTGACAATCGACGGCCTGCGCCACCTCGTCCTGCCAGCCGTCAGCCTTGCGCTGTTCAACATCGCCATGGTGCTGCGGATGACCGAAACCGGCGTCCGGGAGGCAAAGTCGAGCGAATACGTGAAATTTGCTCGCGCCAAGGGGCTGTCGCCGAGACGCATTCTTCTGGTTCACGTGCTCAAGAACGTGCTGATACCGGTCGTGACGGTGGTCGGCCTCGACCTCGGCACCACCATCGCCTTTTCTGTTGTGACGGAGACGGTGTTTGCGTGGCCGGGCGTCGGAAAGATCGTCATCGACAGTATCGCAGCCCTCGATCGGCCGGTGATCGTGGCCTATCTCATGCTGGTCGTCCTGCTGTTCGTCTTCATCAACATGGTTGTCGACATCCTCTATCGGATTCTCGACCCCCGAATCCGGCTGACGGAAAGCGAATGACACGGTTCCTTACTCAAGGCATTCATCTGCGTCGCGCAGGGCAGTTTCTGTACGATTTCGCACGCGACCGCACCGCCGCAGTGGGGCTGGTGATGCTGATCGCGGTTGTGCTGGCAGCGGTGTTTGCGCCGCTGATCGCACCGCAGGATCCCTACGATCTGATGACTCTCGATATCATGGATGGACGGTTGCCGCCTGGCAGCGCCTCGTTTTCGGGGCAGGTCTATCTGTTGGGCACCGATACACAGGGTCGCGATATGCTGTCGGCCATCCTTTACGGTCTGCGCATCTCGCTCGTGGTCGGGCTGGGTGCCGCGGGGCTGGCCTTCGTGATCGGCACCCTTGCGGGCCTGCTTGCCGCCTATATCGGGGGGCGCTTCGAAACCCTCATCATGCGGCTGGTCGATCTGCAGCTTTCATTCCCGACCATCCTTGCGGCCATGCTGATCCTCGCCTTTTTGGGCAAGGGCGTGACAAACGTCGTGCTCGCGATCGTGATCGTGGAGTGGGCGGTCTATGCCCGCACCGCGCGTGGCTCGGCCCTGTCGGTCATGCGCCGCGAATATGTCGAGGCGGCGCGCTCTCTGATGATCCCGCCGCGCAACATCATCCTGCATCATCTTCTGCCGAACTGCATGTCGCCGCTGATCGTGCTTCTCACCATGCAGGCGGCACGGGCGATAGCGCTCGAGGCGACGTTGAGCTTCCTGGGGCTCGGCGTGCCAATCACCGAGCCCTCGCTTGGTCTGCTGATCGCGAACGGGTTCGAGTTCATGCTGTCCGGGGCTTACTGGATCAGCATCTATCCGGGCATCGCGCTGCTGATCACCATCTATTCCATCAACCTTGTCGGAGATCGCCTGCGCCGCGTACTCGACCCCAAGGCTACGTTGCGCTGAGGAGGCATGATGCTGGATATTCGCAATCTCTGCGTGGATTTCGAGACGACCGACGGGCGCATAGGCGTGGTTCACGATGTCAGCTTTTCGGTGGCACGTGGCCAGGTGATGGGGCTGGTCGGAGAATCGGGCTCGGGCAAATCGGTGACCGGTTTCTCGATCATGGGACTGATTGACCCGCCGGGCGAGATTTCGGGCGGATCGATCCTGTTTGACGGGCAGGATCTGCGCGGCCTCCCCGAGCCTGCCATGCGCAAGCTGCGCGGCAATCGGATCGCGATGATCTTTCAGGACCCGATGATGACCCTGAACCCGGTGCTCAAGGTCGGCACGCAGATGATCGAAACCGTACGCGCGCATTTAAAATGCACGGTGGACGAGGCGCGCCAGCGATCACGCGATGCATTGGGACTTGTCGGCATTCCGAGCCCGGAGGAACGGTTGAACGCCTATCCGCACCAGTTCTCCGGCGGGATGCGGCAGCGCGTGGCGATTGCCATCGCGTTATTGCACGAGCCAGACCTTATCATCGCGGACGAGCCGACAACCGCGCTCGACGTCACCATCCAGGCCCAGATTCTGAACGTCGTGCAGGGTCTGATCGCCGACAAAGGCATGGGGCTGATCTGGATCACGCATGACCTGTCGGTGGTCGCGGGCCTCGCCGATACAATCGGCGTGATGTACGCCGGGCGCATCGTTGAACACGGGCCGGTTGAGCAGATCTTGCAGCAACCGCTTCATCCCTACACGCGCGGCCTGATCGGAAGCCTTCCCGGCGTTGCCGGACATGGCCGCCGTCTGCGCCAGATTCCCGGCACCACGCCTTCGGCGGCGCGCATGCCCAAGGGCTGTCCGTTCCGCCCGCGCTGCTATGCGGCAACCGATATCTGTGAGGAACTGCCGCCGGAGGAACGGCACAACGACACGCTTCTGCGATGCTTTCACCCTCAGCCAGGAGCTTTGCAATGACCACGCCCCGTCTGGAAATCAGCAATGTCAGCAAGGTGTTCGCGAGCCGTCCCGGCTTGATCGAGCGCGCCTTCATCAAGGCGGGCCTGGCCAGGCCGAGAGCATCCGTGCATGCGCTCGACGATGTCAGCCTGAGCGTCGGCAAGGGCGCGATCGTCGGTCTCGTCGGGGAGTCCGGTTGCGGAAAGTCGACGCTGGGCCGGGTGGCCTGCGGTCTGCTGCCACAATCCAGCGGCGCGATACTGCACAATGGCGCTGAACTGTCGACGGCAGCGCCGGCCGAGCGACGTGAGATGCAGCTCGGCACGCAGATGATCTTTCAGGACCCCTCCTCCAGCCTCAATCCGCGCATGCGGGTGCGCGATATCGTCGGAGAGGCGCCGCGCGTCCACGGCATGGCGAAAGGCCGCGAAGTTTCCGATCTTGTGGACCATTACCTGGAGCTCTCGGGTATCGATCCCTCGGTCAAAAACCGTTTCCCCCATCAGTTCTCGGGCGGTCAACGACAGAGGATCGGCATCGCCCGGGCACTGGCGGTCAACCCAGATCTGCTGGTCTGCGACGAAAGCGTCGCCGCGCTCGATGTCTCGATCCAGGCGCAGATCCTGAACCTGTTTCTGGACCTTCGGGAGAGACTTGGCCTGACTTATCTGTTCATCAGCCACGATCTTTCGGTGGTGAAACACATCTCGGACAGGGTCGCGGTGATGTATCTCGGCCGTCTGGTCGAGGAGGCTGCGACCTCCGAGATATTTGATGATCCCCGGCATCCCTATACGCAGGCCCTACTTTCCGAAATCCCCGAACTGGTTCCCAAACGGCGGACCTATGGCGCAATCAAGGGTGAGATCCCTTCGCCGCTCAATCCGCCGACTGGCTGCCACTTTCACCCCCGCTGTCCATTTGCGATGAAACGATGCCGCGAGGAGGTCCCGCAGCTGCGCGAGGTCACGCCGGGACATCGCAGCGCCTGTCACCTGAACACCTGATCCTATTCTCCCTGCGCTCGCTGCCGCGATGGCGCGCGATCGCATTCTCTATGCATGACTGAAGGTAAGACATGATCACAAAGTCCCCGTCCCAGACTTTCCCCGGCGCACATTGGGCCGCGTGCAAAGATAAATCGGCCTATGGTCTGACAGACGCCGTGGAACAGGCGGCGCGCGCCGCGCTTGATGCGCTGGAGACGTCGTCCTTCATCGCGGTTGCGGGCGGAGAAGTGCTTTTTGACTATGGCGATACCAGCGAAGTCAGCTATCTCGCCTCGACCCGCAAGAGCATTCTTTCCATGCTTTACGGCAAGTATGTAGAGGCCGGGGTCATCGATCTCGGCGCGACGGTTGCGGATCTGGGTATCGACGAAGCGGCAGGGCTTCTGGAGATTGAAAAAACGGCGACGCTGCGCGATCTGCTGATCAGCAGCTCAGGGGTCTATTTTCCGGCCGGTAGCCCCGGCGGTGACACGAATGGCGTACCTGAGCGCGGCAGCAAGGCGCCTGGCAGCTATTTTCATTACAACAACTGGGATTTCAACGTCCTTGGCGCCGCCTTCGAACAGTTCACGGGCAAATCCGTTTTTGCCGCATTCGAGGAAGATTTTGCCGGCCCGCTTGCATTGGAGGATTTCGATCCGAAACGCCAGCGCATGCTGGGTTACCGGGATCAGTCGCGTTACCTGGCCTATCATTTCTTCCTGTCGGGGCGTGACATGGCCCGGCTCGGGTTGCTGATGAGTCGCGGCGGGCGCTGGGGCGACAGACAGCTGATCCCTGCCGACTGGGTTCGCGAAAGCACCAGCATGCATGTGGTCGCCCGGGATATGGCACGGCCCAAGCCCCGGGTTGCCGGCTACAGCTATCTGTGGTGGATACCCCAGGTGCCCGAGGGGAAGTCCTGGTGGCAGGGGGCGTTTGTTGCCGCAGGGCATTTCGGTCAATTCATTCTGGTGCTTCCCGCGCTTGACATGGTTTTCGTGAACCGTCGCGCGGTAACCGACGAACAGGCTATCGGCCGCAATCAGGGCAGCTTTACGGAAGAATTGCCGACGGTCACCATGCCGAAGTTCCTGGACGTGTGCGACATCTTCGCGGATGCCTGTGCCGGTTAAACCGGGCTCAGACATGCGGAACCGCTCTATTCAGAGGGCGGCTCTCCGTCCGGGTCGCTACGGAAGCATTCCTCGATCTGGGTGCGCAACCATAGCTGGGCGCTGTCTTCCTGTTTGCTGCGCAGCCAGATCATGCTGGTCGATTGCGGCTCAACCAGAAAGGGCGGGCGATGCAGGGCGAGGGCGTGCGCGCTCTCGAAAAGCCGTGCGACGCTTGCGGGCATGATCGCCACGAGGTCGCTTTGCGCGACAATCGACACGGCCGAGGAAAAATGCGGAACCGTAGCGACCACCTGCCGTTCCACGCCGAGCGCGTCGAGCTTTTCGTCGAACCAGCCGCGCCGGCTCGGGTCGGAACTGACCTTGACATGCCCCATGCTCAAGAGGCGCTCCATCGTCAGAGGCGTGCCATTGGCGGGGTTGTCCGCCGCCATGATGCACACCCTCTCTTCGTTGAAGAGCGGTTGGCAGATGAAGCGGGGCGCGAATTTATCGGCAGTCATCACCGCCAGGTCGATGATCCCGTCATCGAGATAGTCCTGAACGAATGTGCGGTTCTGCGAGCGCGGATTGGTCGCCGTGCGCGGCGTGTGCAGCACCTCGATGCTGGAATTCGGCGCGAGCTCCCGCATGCGCCGGATCAGCGGCGGCAGCAGCACCACCGAAAAATAGTCGTTCATGCCGATGCGGAACACCTGCGCGTTTTCGGCCGGATCGAAAATTCCGCCGGAAATAAACACATGCTCGCATTCGGCCACGATCTTGCGGACGCTTGGCATGATGCGCTGGCAGGTGCCGGTCATCTGCAGCCCGGTGGAGGTGCGATGAAACAGCTCGTCTCCGAAAATGCCGCGCAGCCGCTTCAACGCGTGGCTCATTGCCGGTTGCGAAAGGCCTAACATTTCGCCGGCAGCGGTCAACTGTCCCTTGGTGGCGATCGCGTTCAGCACCTTGATCAGGTTGAGGTCGACGGTGTTCAAAGAGTTCAGCATCCGCGCGCGGCTCCGCCTGTGGCAACTCCGGGAAAGCGGGACCAGTTTCTGTTCGGATTGCTTCAAGAAAGTGAGGTCCCGATTTCCCGCCTCAAAAGAGCGCAATTTGTCCCGGCGGGCAAGGGCGGGACCGGCAAGGCGGCTGTCCCGGAGCATTTCGCAGTCGGTCAGGCAAGGCTGGGGCCGCGACGATGCGCGAAAACAAATGGATAGAGGAGCCCGGCGTTGCAATGACACGCCGAGCCTTTCAATCGTTATCCTCGGCCAGCAGATTGAGCCGCGTGCTGTAGCCCGAGCGGACATGCTGGCGCGCGGCGTTTTCGGCACGCTCCCCATCTCGGCTGGCCACCGCATCGACAATGGCCTCGTGTTCTTCCTGCGCCTGCACCAGCCGGTCCCGCATCGAATAGGTCGAGCCGGGAAGCAGGCTCAGATGGATGCGCAGGTTCGCCAGAGCATCGATCATATAGACGTTGTGCGAGGACCGCACGATATGCTGGTGGAGATGCTTGTTGCGCGTCTTGAGGATATCGGGATCGTCGATTTTGCGGTCCTGAACCACCATCTGCTGCATGAGCTCGATCTCCGCCGGGGAGGCATATTCCGCGGCAAGTCGCGCCGCCATGCCCTCCAGTCCTTCCCGGACGGCGAAGAGCTGGCGCAAATGGTCGTATCCCAGGTGCGAGACCACCAATCCGCGCTGCGGCCCGTGCTCGGCGAGACCCATCGCATGCAGCCGGTGCAGCGCTTCGCGCACCGGCGTACGGCTGACACCGAGCTTTTCCGCCAGATCGGTCTCAAGCAGACGCGTGCCGGGCAGAAGCTCGCCGTCTTCGATTGCTGCAAGCAATTTTTCAAGCGGTGTGCCGCGTTGACCGTTCTTTTCCATCAGGGCTTTCATTTTGACCAATGCTCTTTCCGGCTTTGGAAGGGGATAGATCGGCCCCTCCTGCGCCACACACTGTATACTTACCAAAACAACAGGAGCCAAGTGGATGAGGTGCGGAACCGCGCGCGGCGAGAATGCTCAGGCGGCCTTCAACCGGTCGAACCCGGCGCGCAGGTCGCGGATGAGATCCGCAGGATCTTCAAGTCCCACATGGATGCGCACGGTCTGACCCGCCGGCGACCATTCCGTTGCAGAGCGGTAGACGCCCGGATTGGCCGGAACCAGAAGGCTTTCGAAACCGCCCCAGCTCGAGCCCATGCCGAACAGTTCGAGATGATCGAACATCCGCGCAAGCTTCGAGCGGTCGGTTTCGGTGATCACGAAGCCGAACAGGCCGGATGCGCCAGAGAACTGCCGTTTCCACTGGGCGTGGTGCGGGTCCTGCGGGAGGGCCGGATGCATCACCCGGATGACCTCGGGTTGCTGTACCAGCCACTCCGCGATCTCAAGGCCGCTGGCATGATGCTGACGCATCCGCAACGGCATCGTGCGAAGCCCGCGCATGGCAAGGAAGGCGTCATCGGCGCCGACGCAAAGCCCGAGCCGCAGATAGGTTTCGCGCAGTTCCGGATACGCCTCCTCGTTACAGGCAATGGTGCCGAGCATGAGATCGGAATGCCCCGATATATATTTCGTACCGGCCTGCATCGAAATATCGACGCCCTGTCTTATCGGCTGCAGGAAGAAGCCGCCGCTCCAGGTGTTGTCGATTGCAGTCTTGATGCCGTGGCGTTTGGCAACGGCAACGATTGCGCCGATATCCTGCACCTCGAAGGTCTGGGAGCCGGGGCTTTCCATCCAGATCAGCTTTGTCTCGGGCTGGATCAGCGCCTCGATCCCCTCGCCGATGATCGGATCGTAATAGGTCGTGTCAACGCCCAGCTTCCGCAGCACGAATTCGCAGAATTTGCGGGTCGGGCCATAAGAACTGTCACTGACGAGGAAATGCGCGCCCGGTTCCGCAAAGCTCATCAGAATGTTGGAAATCGCGCTGACCCCCGAAGGCGTCACCAGCGACTTGTCCGCGTGTTCCAGAGCGCAGATCGCGTCTTCGAGCGCATGGGTCGTGGGGGTGCCCCGACGACCGTATCGCAGGCGAGCACCCTCCTTGGCGTCGAGCGATGCGAGATCGGGAAACAGAATGGTGGAAGCGCGATACACCGGCGTGTTGACCGCGCCATGATGCTCTTGGGGTTTTCTGCCGCAGTGGGTGAGGCGGGTATCTGTTCCGAGGTGATCAATGTCCATTGTCTGCTTTCACGATAGGATATTTCTGGAAACCGTTGCACTTTTATGAAAACACTTGTATACATAGCTTCAAGAAACGTCAATATTGGATCGCAACCCGCGGAAAAAGCGGGAAGATCCGAGGCTTTCGACTTCCAACAGAAGAGGGAAAAATGACCAATATTTACAAATCCATGCTTTCTGGCCTCGCTGTCGGGACAGCGCTTCTTGCCCCCGCGGCACACGCTGATTCGGGGGATACGCTCGCGACGGTGAAGGAACGCGGCGAGCTGCTTTGCGGCGTGCATCCAGCGCGTCACGGCTTTGCGGCGCCGGACAGCCAGGGCAACTGGGCCGGGCTTGAAGTCGATTATTGCCATGCCATTGCGGCCGCGATTTTCGGTGACGCGAGCAAAGTCCGCTTCGTCGCGCTGTCCTCGCAGCAGCGCTTTCCGGCCATCCAGTCCGGCGAGGTTGACGTTCTTGTCCGTAACGTCACCGCGACGCTGGGTCGCGACACGGCGCTCGGCCTGAATTTCGCGCCGCCGATCTTCTACACCGGCACGGGCTTTCTCGTGCATGCGGGCTCGGGGGTCGAGACGGTTGAGGATCTGGACGGAGCAACGATCTGCGTGGCGCCGGGTTCCACGACGGAGCGGAACGTTGCGCAGATCTTCAAGTCGCGCGGCATGGATTACACGCCCGTCGTGATCGAGAACAACAAGCAGCTCGTCGATGCCTATGTTACCGGCCGCTGCGATGCGCTGACCAAGGACAAGGCCGCTCTGCCGGGCGTTCGCGCCTATGACACGACCGACCCGGAAGAGCACGTGCTCCTGCCCGGCATCTTCTCCAAGGAACCGCTTGCTCCCGCCGTCCGCCAGGGCGACGACCAGTGGTACGATCTGGTGAAATGGGTGGTCTATGCGACCTTCGATGCGGAAGAACTGGGCGTCACCTCGCAGAATGCCGAGGAAATGAAGGCGTCGGATGACGTCAACATCCAGTCGCTGCTGGGAACCACCGGCGATTACGGGGCAAAACTCGGCCTTGACGAGGACTGGGCCTACAACATCGTGACTCAGGTCGGAAACTATGGCGAGATATACGAGCAGCACTTCGGGCCGGACAGCGCGACGCCGCTTGATCGCGACCTGAACAGTCTCTGGGTCGACGGCGGCCTCTTGTACGGTTTCCCCATCAAGTAAGCCGACAACTCGGGACCGTCGCCGCGGCATGGCTGTCAGGCGGCGGTCACCCGATCATGCGGGAACCACTTTCCAGGCAGGAGCGACAAGTGTCTCACCTCGATGAGAGCGTACACGGCGGCAGGCCCCGCCCGACGCTCGGCAATATTCTCTACAGCAAGACGTTTCGCACGATTGCGGCCCAGGTGGTGATGGCGTTCCTCGTCATCATGGCGGGGCTGTACCTGTATCGCAACATCATTGAAAATCTCAATGCACAGAGTATCGCAACCGGCTTCGGGTTCCTGGAGCAGGATGCGCAGTTCGATATCGGCGAGACGGTCATCCCCTACAGCGCCACCGATACGTTTGGCCGCGCATTTCTGGTGGGCCTCTTTAACACGCTCACCGTTTCGGCGGCGGGCATTGTTCTGGCCACCATTCTGGGGTTCCTGGTCGGTTTCGCGCGGGTTTCGAGCAACTGGCTGCTGTCGAAGGTGGCCACCGGCTATGTCGAGATTGTTCGCAATATTCCGGTGATCCTTCAGGTGATCTTCTGGGCGGTGGTGCTGCGCAACCTGCCGAGCGCGCGCGACGCCATCGATTTCGGCGGATTTGTCTTTCTCACAAACCGTGGCCTCTCCTTTCCCGTACCAAGCACGGATCCGATCCATGCGTTCATGGGTCTGGCCCTGGCGGCAGGCATCATCCTTGCGATTGTCGGTAGCCATCTGGCGCGCCGGCATCGCGAGAAGACCGGCCAGTACATCGATATGCTTTGGCCGTCGGTCGCGCTTATCGTCGGCCTGCCGGCTTTGGTCTGGCTTGTCGGGGGAACGCCCACCGAACTCAGCGTTCCGGCCCTGAAAGGGTTCAATTTCAAAGGCGGCGCAACGATCTCGCCGGAGTTCACGGCGCTGCTCGTCGGGATCTCGCTCTATGCCTCGGGCTTCATCGCCGAAATCGTGAGGGCAGGCCTTCAGGCAACGCCGAAGGGGCAGGTTGAGGCGGCCCGTTCGATCGGGCTCAAGCCGCGCTTCGTGATGCGTTACGTGGTGCTGCCGCAGGCGCTGCGGGTGATCGTGCCGCCGCTCACAAGCCAGTATGTCAGCCTGATCAAGAACAGCTCGATCGCCGTCATCGTCGGCTATCCCGACCTCGTCAATATCGGCAACACGGTGATGAACCAGACCGGCCAGGCCGTGGAGGCCATCGCCGTGATGATGCTGGTCTATCTGACCATCAGCATTGTCACCTCGACCCTTATGAATTTCTACAACCGCCTCGTGGCGATCAAGGAGCGGTAACGGCGATGACACATTCTCTGAGCGCGCCAAAGGTGGCCGCGACCGTCCACACCATGGAAGAGTTCGACCCCAATGCCAAACTGTCCTTTGGCGAGTGGGCCGGAAAGAACCTGTTCAACTCCATCCCGCAGACCATTCTGACGGTGGTCGTGGCCGCATGCCTGCTGCGTTTCTTCTGGTTCGTGCTGAACTGGGGCATTCTCGACGCGGTATTCTATACCACCGATCCCGCCGTCTGCCGCGCGGCGACCGGAGCATGTTGGGCAGTGATCGTCGAAAAGCACCGACCGATGCTGTTTGGCCTCTACCCCTACGACCAGCAGTGGCGTCTGGTGGTGATGATGGCGATCTATCTCATCACCGTGGTCGTCTCGCTGCCCCCGCGGTTCTGGAACCTCAAGCTGCTTGTTCCGTTCTGGATCGTCTCGGTGACATCGATCTTCGTGATGTTGTTCGGCGGCGTCTTCGGGTTGCCGTTCGTGCCCAGCACCGATTGGGGCGGGCTGCCGCTGACCATGATCCTGTTTTCGGGCACGGTGCTGATCGGCATGCCGGTGGCGGTGCTGCTGGCGCTTGGGCGACGCTCTCCGCTGCCGGTGGCCAAGGGCTTCTCGGTGGTCTTTATCGAGGCGCTGCGCGGGGTGCCGCTGATCACCATCCTGTTCGTGGCGGTCAACGTGTTTCCGCTGTTTCTGCCGGCAGGCGTTGAGGTCAACAAGCTGCTCAGGGTGGTGATCGGCATTGCGATCTTCTTCGCCTGCTATCAGGCCGAGGTGATCCGCGGCGGTCTACAGGCCATTCCGAAGGGGCAGTACGAGGCCGCAGCCTCGCTCAACCTGACCTATTGGCAGACCACGACCCGCATCATCCTGCCGCAGGCACTGCGGATCAGCCTGCCGGCGATCACCAATCATATCATCGCCGCGATGAAGAATACCTCCTTCGTCATCATCATCGGCCTCTTCGACATCCTGACGGCAACCACCGCGGTCATGCAGGACCCGCTCTGGCGCCGCTACTATGTCGAGGCCTATCTCTTTGTCGCCGCCATCTACCTCTTCTTCGGCTATTCGCTGTCGCTCTATGCGCGTCAGGTCGAGAAATGGGTCAACACGGGCCGTATCTGAACATGGCTGGAAAGGATGACTTTCATGTCCGCAAATCTTTCTGAAACCTCTGTCGCGACCACGCCGGCGCACAGACAATCCGACGCCGCCGCGATGATCGAGATGCGCAACGTTTCGAAGTGGTTCGGTAATTTCAAAGTGCTTCAGGATGTGAGCCTGGATGTGGCCAAGGGCGAAAGGGTCGTGATCTGCGGGCCTTCCGGATCGGGAAAATCCACGCTGATCCGCTGCATCAACAGGCTGGAGGAGCACCAGCAAGGCACGATCATTGTCGATGGCGTCGAGATGAACGAGAACATCAAGAACATCGAGGCAATCCGCCGCAATATCGGCATGGTGTTCCAGTCGTTCAACCTGTTCCCGCATCTGAGCGTGATCGACAATCTGACGCTCGGCCCGATGCTGGTGCGCAAGATGAGCAAGAAATCCGCCGAGGAACTGGCGATGCAGTTCCTCGAAAAGGTCCGCATTCCTGAGCAGGCGCAGAAGTACCCGCTGCAACTCTCGGGCGGGCAGCAGCAGCGCGTGGCGATTGCCCGCTCGCTGTGCATGCAGCCCGAGATCATGCTGTTCGACGAGCCGACCTCCGCGCTTGATCCCGAGATGATCAAGGAAGTGCTCGATACCATGATCGAACTGGCCGAAAGCGGCATGACCATGGTCTGCGTCACCCACGAGATGGGCTTTGCCCGCACCGTGGCCGACAATGTGGTGCTGATGGCGGACGGCCAGATCGTTGAAAGCGGGGTCCCGGAAGAGTTCTTCGGCAATCCGAAGCACGCGCGCACACGCAACTTTCTCGACCAGATTCTCAAGCATTGACGCTAGCCGGAGCGTCCGGCCGGACGCTCCGTTTTTTCAGGAGACTATCCCGTGTCCTCTTTGACACTCACCCTCGCGGGTCTCGCGGCAGGGCTTTGCAGGCGTGACCTGACTGAAGCCGCGGCCGACTGGGCCACGCGCGCCTTTACCGACACGTTGGCCTGTGCGCTCGCCGGCACGGGTACGCCGGTCGCGCAATTGGCTGGCTCCGTCCTTTCCGCAGCGCCCGGACCCTGCCAGGTGTTCGGCTCCGTCGATCGGCTGCACCCGCTGGATGCGGCGCAACGCAACGGTATCGCTGCCCACGCGCTTGACTATGACGACTGCAATCTCGAGATGGACGGGCATCCCTCCGTCTCGATTGTGCCCGCGTTATTTGCGCTGGCCGAGGCACGCAACAAGCCCGGCAGCGAAGTGTTGACGGCCTTTGTCGCCGGGCTGGAAGTCGAGATACGGCTGGCCCGGATCGCCAATCCGGCCCATGCCGAGCGAGGCTGGCACCCGACCGTGACCTTCGGCGTTATCGGGGCGGCAGTCGCCTGTGGTCGATTGATCGGCCTCGATCAGGAGCGGCTGGCGATCGCCATGGCAATTGCGGCCTCCAGCGCTGCAGGCCTCAGGGCCAATTCCGGCACCATGACCAAGCCGTTTCATGCCGGACAGGCCAATCGGAACGGGCTTCAGGCGGCGCTGCTGGCGGAGGCCGGGTTTACGGCGCGCGATACCGCGCTCGAACATCGCTTTGGCTTTCTCAAGGCGTTCGGCGGCAGCGACGACCCGGATATCGAGCCCGCAATCAGGGGCTGGGGGAGGGCCTACGCTCTGTTGTCTCCGGGTATCGCGGTCAAGCAATATCCCTGTTGCGCATTCGTGCATTGCGCCATCGACGCGGCGGCCTCGCTTCGGGCCGAAATCGGCGCGACGCTGGTGACCGAGGTCGAGGTCGTGCTCAACGGCAAACGTCTGGGCAATATCGACAGGCCGCGCCCTACGGACGGGCTCGATGCGAAGTTCTCGACGCAGTACCTGACGGCCCGCGCGCTGATCGACGGCGCCGTCGGCCTTGGGGATTTCACACCGGATCGGCTTGGCGAGCGGGATGTGACGAGGCTCGCCGAAAAGGTGACCTTGCGCGCGCATGATGACGATCTTTCGCTCGGCCACGTGCATGTCAGCCTGGAGGACGGTCGACGGCTCACGGCGTCCGCCAGGGTCGCCATGGGCCGCGATCCGGCCAATCCCATGACCACGTCGGAGTTTCGGCGGAAATTCGACGATTGCGTTTCTCACTGCCTGATGCCCGCGCAGGGCGAGGCGCTTTTCACCATTCTCATGTCGCTCGACCAGCACGCCGATTTCGCCCCCGTCTCAGAGGCGGTCGCGGGCGCTGCGGATCGGGCTGCCCTACAGACGGTATCTTCGGAGGAATAGGATGTCGCTTTCTCATGAACTTGCAACCCGCGCGCTGGCGCTCGATCCGGGCGGTTTCGACCCGACGGCGCTCGGCTTTGCCCGCGACGCGATTGCCGACATGATCGGCTGTGCGCTGCTCGGCGCGCCGACAGCCACCACCGAAGCAGCGCTTCTGAGAGGCGTTCAGGGAGACGGTCCCTGCCATGTCCTTGGACGGACCGAAAGGCTCGGGCGACTGGATGCGGCCTTCGTCAACGGCGTTTCGGGTCACGCGCTGGATTATGACGACACCAGCAAGTCGCTGTCCGGCCATCCCACCGTGATCATCATTCCCGCCATCCTGCCGCTTGCCGAGTCCTTGGAGATCTCCGGTCGCGCGTTTCTCGACGCTTATGTAATCGGCGTCGAGGCCGCGACCCGCTTTGCCCGCGGCGTCAATTTCGCCCATTATGAAAAGGGCTGGCACCCGACCGCCACGCTCGGGATTTTCGGCGCGGTGGTTTCGGCGGGCATCCTCCTGAAGCTGGACGCGAAACGCATGGCCGACGCGATCTCGATGGCGGCCTCGCTCGCCTCCGGCATCAAGGCCAATTTCGGTACCGACACCAAGCCCCTGCATGCCGGCCTTGCAGCGCGCAACGGTCTTTTCGCCGCGCTGATGGCGGCCGAGGGCGTCAATGCTGCTGCCACTGCCCTGGAACATCCGCAAGGCTTTCTCGAGGTTTTCAACGGCAAGGGGAACTACGACGCGGACCGGATGCTGACCGGCTGGGGCGAACCGCTGGATCTGATGAACCCCGGCATCTCGATCAAGAAATACCCGTGTGTCTACAGCGTTCATGCTGCGATCGACGCGGTGATCGCGCTGCATGACGGGCCGGTGCCGGATAGCACCGCCGTTGAGGATGTCGTCGTGCGCATGCATCCGCGCCGCCTGCTGCCGCATGTGCGCAACCCCGCAACCAGCGCGCTGAACGCCAAGTTCAGCCTGTCCTACGCGGTGGCGCGCGGCCTTGTGAACGGCACGGTGCGGCTCGATCATTTCGAGGACGCCGCGCTCGGCGATCCCGAGGTGACGCGGATCATGGAACTGATCCGGATTGAAGAGATGCCGGAGGATTTTTCCGACTATGGCGCCGATGTCGTGGTGCGCATGAAGGACGGTCAGGTTTTCGAGAGCCATATCGAGGTGCCGCTTGGTCGTGGTCCGGAATCGCCGCTTCCTATGGAAATGCTCGAAAAGAAGTTTCTCGATTGCGCGTCCCGAAGCCTAACCGCCGGCGGGGCGGCCGAAGTATTCAGGATGCTGATGAAGCTGGACCGGCTTGCAAGCCTCTCCGATCTGGTCGCCGCAATCGAGACCTCGACCCGTCCGGTAAAAGGATAAATCCCATGAGCTTTGCAAAAAAACTTTCCGAAAAGGCCCTGACCCTGTCGGTGGACACGGTCCCCGCCGAGGCCGTCCATATCGCTCGCCGCGCCATTATCGATACCATCGGCGTCGCGCTGGCCGGGCGGTCTGCATCCTATCTCGGGGCGCTCGAGTCCGTTCTCGACGTCGCATCGGCGCCGGGCGAAGCGACCCTTTGGGGGGGCGGAGGCAGAAAAGCTTCGGTTCTGCATGCGGCGATGATCAATGGCGTCGCCGCCCATGCGCTCGATTTCGACGATTGCTCGACAACGATGGGCGGCCATCCCTCCGCGCCGGTGGTGCCTGCCGTTCTGGCGCTCGCCGAAACGCAAGGGGCAACGGCCGCTGAGGTGTTTACGGCCTATCTGACCGGCGTCGAGGTTGAAACCCGGCTGGCGCGCGGCCTGCTGCCGCATCACTATGAGAAGGGCTGGCATCCGACCGCAACGCTGGGCGTGTTCGGCGCGGCGGCGGCCTCGGCGCGGTTGCTGGGCCTTGATGCCGACGGCATGGCGACGACGCTTGCAATGGCGGTGTCCATGGCCTCGGGCCTGAAATCGAACTTCGGAACGCCGGTCAAGCCCATGCATGTCGGCCAGGCGGCACATAACGGCGTGCTTGCAGCACTTCTGACCCGCAACGGCATGACCGCAAACGTCGAGGCATTCGAGCACAATTACGGCTTCTTCAACCTGTTCAACGGCGCCGGCAATTTCGATGCCGATGTCATTCTCGATGGCTGGGATGGACCACTGGAGCTGCTCGATCCCGGCATCGCGATCAAGCAGCATCCATGTTGCGGCAGCGCGCATTCGGCGATCGACGCGGCTTTGAAGCTGGTGGCGGAGCACGGCGTGTTCGCACCCGAAAGCATCGCGGCGATCACGACCCGCACCCATGAACGCCGTCTGGCGCATACCAACCGGCCCGAGCCGAAATCCGGGCTGGATGCCAAGTTCTCCGTTCAGTTCCTGACCGCCAAGGCGCTGACGGCAGGCCGATTGCAGCTCGGCGATTTTGCCGACGACAGCTTCATGACCGATGACGTTGCCGCCCTCTTGCCGCTGGTAACCTCCACCGCCCATCAGGAAGATAACGCCTATCACGGCGAGGTTGTAGTGACGATGACAGGTGGTGCCGTTCTCACTGCCGAGGCCTCCACCTGGTTCGGACGCGGACCTTCAAACCCGATGAGCGATGATGAACTGCGCGAAAAGTTCGTCGATTGCGCTGGCGCGCTACTCGGTGAAAAGGAAGCGCATGCCGCCTTCGACGCTGGTCTGTCTCTAGCGACGACAGACCGGCTGGACGAATTTCTGGCCCGCACCGCCGGGTCGCTTGGCTGAATGGAGGATTGATATGCTGACAGTATACGGACGACGGAATTCGTCGAACTGCGCCAAGGTTTTCTGGCTTCTGGAGGAGATCGACAGACCGTTCGATCTCGTGCCCATGGGGCGCGGGTCGGGTGCTGAAAACCCTGAAGAGCTCGCGCGGCTGACGCCCTTTGGCAAGGTGCCCGTGATCAGGGACGGCGATTTCGTGACGTGGGAGTCCAACGCCATTTTGCGTTTCCTCGCCTCCGGCGCTTCCTGCGGTGAACTCTGGCCGGAAGACGCGCCCGGCAGGGCCCGCATCGACCGCTGGATGGACTGGGCGTCGCTATCGCTCACCCCGCCGCTGACCCGGTTGCGAAAAGCGCGTCAGGCCGGCGGCGAGGGCGATCTGGGCCCCGTTGTCGAAGCATTCAGGCATCTGGATGGGCAACTCGGTCGTTCCGCATATCTTGCGGCGGATGTTCTGACTTTGGCGGACATAGCGGCCGCCCCGGCTATCCATCGCTGGGGGCTCTTGGCGGTGGCCGACAGCGACTCGCTTCCGGATCTGCCGCATCTGGCGGCCTATCGCTCGCGGCTCAAGGCGTATGAACCCTATCGCCGCCACATCGAAGACGCGCTGTCTTAACCGGTATGGAGAGTTTCTCGGGCCTGTCGCTAATTTTCGGGGTTAACGGTATGTTGACCATAGGTATGGATTTTGCCGCTCCGAAAGTTGCGGAGCGAGCCCATGATTCTGAATACCATTGCCGAAAAGCCGAAGCGCCAGTCGAAGGATGATTTCAAAGGCAGGCATTTCGAGGCATGGCTGATTGTACAGGCGATTGCCTGGTACTTGCGCTACCCGCTCAGCTATCGGGACTTGGAGGAAATGTTTCGGGAGCGGGGCTTCGAGGTCGACCATAGCACGATCAACCGCTGGGTATTGGCTTATGCGCCGATGATGGAGAAACGGTTGCGGCAGTTTCGGCGACCGCATTGCGGCTCGGTCCGGATCGATGAGACCTACGTCAAGATCCGCGGCAAATGGCGCTATATGTACCGAGCCATCGATAAACACGGTAATCCGGTGGGTTTGCTGTTGACCGCTAAGCGCGATCTCGACGCCGCCAGGCGGTTCTTCCGCAAGATGCTCAAAGATGAACCCTTGTTGTAGCCGAACAGGATCGGGACGGACGGGGCCAACATCTTCCCGGCTACGATCAAAAAGTCGGTTGATGACGGGTTTCTCCATCCGGACCCCGTCCACTATGTCACCAAGCACCTCCAGCAAGGCATCGAAAGTGACCATTTCCGGGTAAAAGGAACATGCCAAAGATCGATAGCTTCCAATCTTTCAACACGGCGCGGCAAACCATCGCGGGTTTCGAGGCTATGCTGTGGTTGAGGAAAGGCTTTGGCTTTTTCCGGCGGCTGGACTGTCAACGACCAGAACGATTCGCGTGCGCGCCGGTGCCTCTTCGGACTGCAAAAAGTTAACAAAGCATGAAAATGAAGATGCTTAAGGGATAATCGCGCGCTCCGAGATTGTTTGCGACAGGCCCAATCGAAGCCCACACTCTGACCGGCGTATCTTCACCGGAACGCCCTTGTAGGCCGGCGTACCGTATTTCTTGTCATAGTCGGACAGCACAATGACCTGGTTCATTTCGGGATAGTATCCGGCCACCGAGCCAGGCGGGATGTCATAAGCAACGGCGGTAAATCCATGGACTGTCCGGGCATCACTCGCTGCGATGGCTTCGATGTCGATCATGTCGCCGTCTGCCAGACCATGCACTTCAAGATCCCTTCGGCTCATAAACACAACATCGCGGCGGCCGAAGACTCCGCGATACCGGTCATTGAGGCCGTAGATCGTGGTGTTGTACTGGTCGTGGCTGCGCAAGGTGCGTCAGCACAAGGGCACTGGGGTCTCGCAGGCGAACCTCCTCGTCCAGGCCGGGTGCAACGAGAAATTCAGCTTTGCCGGACGGCGTCTTCCAGATGCGATCCGATGCTGCGACAGTGAGGCGAAAGCCTCCGGGCGTTTTCACGCGGGTTTGAAATCATGAAAATCCGGAAAGACGATCTCAATCTTGTCGCGGACCAGGCCGTAGTCGCCGACCATCTCCTCCCAATCGATATCGTACCGGTCGCCGAGCGTCGCTTTGGCTATGCCGGCAACGATCCAAGGTTCCGAGCGCAACTGGTCACTCGGTGGTTTTAGAAAACCCGCGACGCGTGCACCATCGACATTGAGTCCTCCACCGTAACAGATTGACGTCCTGTCGCCTGAATGTCCAGATCCGTACGGCCTAGAACCGGCAGGATGATCGACGTCTTTGCCAGGAACAAATGCGAGCGATTGAGCTTTGTCGCCAAATGGACGGCAAGATCGAGCTTACGCATGCCCGCGAAAGTCGCTTCCGGATCCGACATGGCGACGGCGAGATTGCCGCCGAGGCAAACGAGCGCTTTCGACTTGCCGTCGATAGTGGCTTCGATGGCCTTCACAGCATTGTGCCCCTTTTTCGAAGGCGGTCGAAAACCGAAGGCCTTTTCCATGCCGTCGAGAAGCACGGCATTCGGAATTTCAGTGATGCCGACGATACGATCGCCCTGGACATTGGAATGGCCGCGCAGTGGACATATTCCGGCACCTTGGCGTCCGATATTACCCCGCAGCATAAGGAAATTGGCAAGCTGCCGGACATTGACCGTGCCATTGGCGTGCTGGGTAATTCCCATGCCATAACAAAGGATAACGTTCTTTGCCTTGAGATAGACATCGACGGCGCTGTCGAGAGCCTCAAGCGTCAGGCCGGATTTCTCGAAGATTTCAGGCCATTCGGTCCGCGCGACATCAGCTTTCAGCGCTTCGAGGCCAATAGTATGGGTCGCAATGAAATGCGGTCGAGCACGCCCGCACCGCCGGCTGCGATATCGGCCGCATCCCGTTCAAAGATGCGCTTCATCATGCCCTTGAGCGCAGCGCGATCGCCACCGGTGCGAACTTGATGATAAGCAGACGCGATCGGGGTCGAGGACAGGGTCGTCATCTCGATCGGGTCCTGCGGGGCGGCAAACCGTTCCAGGGCGCGTTCTTTCAGCGGGTTGAACACAACGATTGGCACGCTGCGGCGGGAAGCCTTGTGTAGTGTCGTCATCATGGGCGGATGGTTGGTGCCGGGATTGTGGCCGAACGAAAAGATCGCATCGGTATGGTCGAAGTCCTCAAGGGTCACTGTGCCCTTGCCGACGCCGATAGACATCGGCAGGCCGACGCTGGTAGCCTCGTGGCACATGTTGGAACAATCGGGGAAATTGTTGGTGCCGTAGGCGCGGACGAACAGCTGGAAGAGGAACGCCGCCTCGTTGGAAGCGCGGCCAGACGTATAGAACTCGGCCATGTGCGGGCTTGGCAGGCTATTGAGCCCCGAAGCGATCCGCGCGAATGCCGCATCCCATTCAATCGGAAGATAACGGTCACTGGCATGATCGTAGATCAGGGATGGGTGAGCCGCCCCTGGTCTTCGAGCTTGTGGTCGTTCCATTGCCAGAGGTCCGCCACGGGATGCGCTGCGAAGAAATCCGGAGCGGCGCGCTTGGATGTTGATTCCCAGGTGATCGCCTTGGCGCCGTTCTCGCAGAACTCGAACGAGCTGGTATGTTTCGGGTCTGGCCAGGCGCAGCCGGGGCAATCGAACCCGGACGGCTGAGCGGCGGTGGATCTCGATGTGCGATGACGGGGCATGGCAGACCGTGCCCGCTTTGTCGCCGCCATCGTTTCCCGGCCGAGATCATCGCCCACGCCGTGTGGCTCTAATTCCGTTTTCCTCTCAGCTTGCGAATGGTCGAGGACATGCTGGCGGCCCGGGGGATTATTGTCTCGCACCAGACAGTCCGGCTGTGGGCAGAGACGTTCGGCCGCGCCTTCGCCAGCGAGATCCGCCGCCGCTCAGCCGGCCGGCTGGGTGACAAGTGGCATCTCGACGAGGTCGTCGTTTCGATCGGCGGCGAGAAGCACTGGCTCTGGCGTGCTGTCGATCAGGACGGTTTCGTTCTGGAGGTTCTGGTGCAAAGCCGCCGCAATGCCAAGGCGGCCAAGCGCCTGATGCGCAAGCTGTTGAAGGGCCAGGGCCGCGCGCCGCGGGTGATGATCACCGACAAGCTTCGATCTTGCGATGCTGCAAAGCGCGAGATTATGCCAACTGTCGTTCGCATAAAGGCCTGAACAATCGGGCGGAGAATTCCCATCAGCCATTCCGACGATGGGAACGGATCCTGAAACGCTTCAAGTCTCCGCGCCATTTGCAGCGCTTCGTTTCCATCCAATTGCCAACCTGTTCCACATCCCCCGACACGACATCTCATCCAGCCATCATCGTGACCTGCGTTCAGAGGCGATGAACCTGTGGGCGGAAATCGCTCGGACATGAACCGCCGTGAGGCAAGCGGGCTATAGCTGTCTCCCGCACGTTAAGTTTACAATGCCCTTTCAGCGCCTCATTTGCCCCCGGATATCGCTCGGACCACTCTCCAGATTCTGACGGAAGTTTGCAATCTCATGCGATAACCGTTGCGTTCAGGAGGCGATTTCAGTCGAGCACCAGCGAGGGCAGCCAACCTGTGAGGAAGGGAACGTAGCCGACGATCAGCGTTGCCGCGGCCCACCAGAGGATGAACGGAGTCAGCATACCGAAGGTCTTGGTATACTCCACATTCGCGATCCGGCAGGCGACCATGGCAAGAATGCCGACCGGCGGCGTCAGTCCGCCCAGAACCAGCGCCATCAGCGTGAAGATGCCGAACTGCACGCCGTCGTAACCGTAGAACTGGGCGATCGGCGTCAGAATCGGCACCACCAGAATGAGGGCCGACACCGTTTCCACGAACATGCCGAGGATCACGAGCAGGATGAAGATCAAGAGCAGCGCGATCTGCGGATTGTCGGTCAGGGCGACGAAGCCCTGCAACGTGGTCTCGGCGAACCCGCTCGAGACCAGGACATAGCTGAACAGCGATGCGCCGGCCAGGATGATCAGGGCGCTTGCCGTGGTCACGCCCGCCGACAGCAGCAGGCGGTAGCCGCCGGCAGCCGTGAAGCGACGGGCGATGATGCCGTAGAGGGCGGCATAGGCGACCGCGACCGCGCCGGCTTCCGTCGGCGTGAAGATGCCGGAAAGAATGCCGCCGACGATGATGACGGGCACCATCAGGGCGGGCAGGGCGCCGCCTCCGGCTTTCATGAACTCGGCACGCGTTGCCCGCCGATGCCCGCCGGCCCCGCCTCTGGTCGCCATGACCCGCGCCAGGACCATGATCCCGAGGCCGGCCATAAGACCCGGCAGCGCCCCGCCGAGAAACATCGCCCCGATGGAAATACCGGTCATCGAACCGTAGATCACGGCAATGATGCTCGGCGGAATGATCGGAGCCATCAGCGCCGCGCACGAGGTCACGGCAACCGAATAGGATTTCTTGTAGCCCTCCCGGGTCATGGCCGGAATCATCATCGAGCCGATCGCCGACAGGTCGGCGAGCGACGAGCCCGAAAGTGCCGCCATGAACATGTTCGACAGGATGTTGGCCTGGGCGAGCCCGCCCTTGAGATGGCCGATGGCCGCGCGCGAGAAGGCGACAATCCGCTGGGTAATGCCGCTCGCGTTCATCAGTTCACCGGCGAGAATGAAAAGCGGAACGGCCAGCAGCGCGAAACTGTCGAGCGAGGCGACGATGCGTTGCGGAACGATCAGGATCGACTGGTCGCCGGAGGCGAGGATGGCGATGACCGCCGACAGACCCATGGAAAAGGCGAGCGGAACGCCGAGAACGAGAAGAATGCCGAAACCGGCAAACAGGATCGCGATTGTCATGCCGGATGCTCCGTATTGCCGTCGGTTCGTGGTAAGCTGTAGGTGCCGGCAATGGTGTGGATGACAACGAACACGGAGATCAGCACTGCTCCGACAGGAAGGGCGGCAAACACGTAGCGCATCGGAATCTGGGCTGCGGGCGACGTCATGAACCAGAGCTGGCTTATGTAGCGCCAGCCGGCATAGCCCATGATCGCGCAAAACAGCACCACGGCCGCGGCAACGATCCACTCCATCGTCGCCACCGCGGCCGGCGCGCGCACCGTTCCCTGAAGCGGCGCCAGCGCGATATGCAGCCCCCTGTCGGCAGCGATAGCGGCGCCGATCATCACGCCCCACAACAGGCCGTAGCGCACCAGCTCTTCCGACCAGACCAGCGAATCGTTGAGGATGAAGCGATAGAACACCTGCGCGCAGGTGATGATCGCATAGCTCGCGACGATTAGCGCCAGAGCGATTTCGCAGACAAGCCGCAATATCCGCACCGGAAGCGATCGGGCGAGTTCGTGTCGTGATGTCATGGGGACCTCCTCGAAAAGAATGGGGCGCCGGCAAACCGGCGCCCGGATGGAAGGCGGACCCGCTCAGGTCGGGTCGGCTGCAACCACGAGATCGATCCACGCCTGGCCAGGCTCGCCCGCGCGTGCGACGAATTCATCCCAGACCGGAGCCATGGCCTTCTGGAAGGCGGGGCGATCGGGGTCGTCGATCGCCTCCATGGTCTCTGCTAGCTGGGCCCAGTATTCGTCCGAGGCCTCGGCCGTGGCGTCGTTGAATTCCGCGAGGGCGGTCTCGGCCGCGCGGTGGATCGCGTCCTGCTCGCCGGCGTCAAGGGCGTCAAACTTGCCGGCATTGGCGAACAGATTGACGTCGGTCATGATGTGGTTGGTCTTCGAGATGTGGTGGGCAACCTCGTTCAGCGCGCCGTTGACGAGTCCCTCGGCGGGATTTTCGACGGCATCGATCACGCCGGTCTGCATTGCGGTATAGACCTCGCCCCAGGCGAGCGGCGTCGGGTTGGCGCCGACGCTCTTGAAGGCGCTGATATAGATCGGGATTTCAGGCACGCGGATTCGCACGCCCTTCAGGTCGGCGGGCTCGCGCACCGGCGTCTCGCGGGTAGCGACCACGCGAAAGCCGGCATTGCCAAAGCCGAGTACCTCGATGTTGAGGTTCCGGCGCAAGCTCTCGGCGACCTTTTCGCCGCCCTCGCCGTCGAAGAACGCCGCGAAATGCTCATTGCCCGAGAACAGGAACGGCAGGCTGACGAAGCCGTATTCAGGCCGCCAGTTGCCGAGCGTACCCATGTCGGTCCAGACGAAATCGACGGTGCCGAGTTGGACCGCCTCCGCGCCCTGACGCAGGCCGGCGATCTGGCCGGAGGGGAAAACCTCCACGCTGACCGCGCCATCGGTATACTCCGATACGAGATCGGCAAACCGATGCGAGGCGACATCGACCAGATGGCCGGGGGCCAGATGGTGCGACAGACGCAGTTTGGTTTCCTGGGCCTCAGCGCCGCTTGTGGCGAGTGCGGCGAAGGTCAGGCCTCCCGCCACAAGCTGCAGCAGTGCGCGTTTGTTGAGTTCAAGTTTCATTCGGTATCCTCCCTTGTTATCGAATTCTTTCGACGGGTTCGTCCGCCCGTCAGCGGCGGTCGAGCCGTGCGGACGCGACCAGGTCCTCGTTGATCACGATCCCGAGGCCCGGTCCTTCCGGCATGGTGACGAAGCCATTGACGTGGCTGACGGGCCGGTCGACGAGGTCGCGCTGGGCCGGGCCATAGACCGGCTGCAGCTCGAGCAGGCGGCAGGCGGTGGACGCGAAGCTCAACGCCTGGCTCGCCGCGCCGACGATCGCGGTTGAAAAATTGTGGGCATTGGCCTGACGGCGGTTGCGGGCGCAGATATCTGCGGCCTTGCGGAAGCCGGTGATGCCCTCCACCCGGCCGGGATCGAGGCCGATCACATCCACGGTGCCGCTCATCACGATCCGCTCCACGCCGCGGGCGTTCCATTCGCGCTCGCCATAGGCGATGCGGATTCCGGTCGCGGCCCTGAGCGCCCGGTAGCCCTCCGGATCGTCGTTGCCGAGCGGCTCCTCCAGCCAGCCGACCCTATAGTCCTCGAAGGCGCGCGCGCGGGTGATCGCGGTGGCGACATCCCAGTGGTTCTTGACGCCGAGATCGACCATCAGCTGCTTGTCCGGACCCATCGCCTCGGTCACGGCTCTGACGAAGGCGACATCGCGGTCATGGTCGAAGCCGAGATGGGCGTCGCCGGCCTTGCCGAACCCGATCTTGGCGCCGTGCAGCCCGGTCGCGGTGTAGCCGGCGATCTCCTCGGCCATGGCGTCGATATCGCGTTTGGTGCCGTGCAGGCTCGCGATCGCCGGCAGACGCTCGTGCACCGGCCCGCCCAGGAGATCGAGCACCCGCGTGTTCAAGAGCTTGCCCTTGAGATCCCAGAGGGCGATATCGATGCCCGAGATCGCCATGGAGGCGATGCCGGCGCCGGTGCCGTACCACCAGCTATGGCTTTTCAGCTTCTCCCAGATCGCCTCGGTCTCAAGTGCGCTGCGGCCGATGACGATTTCGGCCATGCCCTCCACGAGGCAGGCCGCCGCACGGCTCGCCTCGGGAAAATAGGTGCAGCATTCGCCCCACCCGGTCGCGCCGCTCTCGGCGGTGATTTTCACGAGGCAGACGGAACGCGTCCGGTTGTGGTCGACCGGCTCGGGGTAGGCGACGGGGATTGCCTCGACGCTGCGGATCTTGAAATCGTCAGACATCGGCGACACACACCTGGTGCTGTGAACCAAGCCCCTCTATTCCAAGATCGACGCGGTCGCCGGGCTTGAGGTAACGCGGCGGTTTGAGGCCGAGCCCGACGCCGGGCGGCGTGCCCGTCGAAATGATATCGCCGGGATGAAGCGTCATGAACCGGCTGAGATAGCTCACCAGAAAGGCAACGCCATAGACCATCGTCCGGCTCGACCCGTCCTGCAGCCGCTCGCCGTTGACATCCAGCCACATGCCGAGGTTCTGCGGGTCGCCGGCTTCGTCCGGGGTAACCAGCCACGGCCCGATCGGGCCGAAATTGTCGCAGGACTTGCCCTTGGTCCACTGGCCCTGCCGCTCGATCTGGTAGGCCCGCTCGGAGACATCGTTGATGACGCAGTAGCCGGCAACGTGGCCGAGCGCATCGGCCTCGCTGACATATTTTGCCGGCCTGCCGATCACGACCCCGAGTTCGACCTCCCAGTCGGTCTTTTCCGAACCGCGCGGAATGATGATCGGATCGTTCGGGCCGCAGATCGCCGAGGTCGCCTTCATGAACAGCACCGGCTCGCTCGGCACGGCCATGCCGCTTTCGGCGGCGTGGTCGGCGTAATTGAGGCCGATGCACATGAATTTGCCGGTGCCGGTCACGCAGGGGCCAAGACGCGGCGATCCATCGACCAGCGGCAGGCTTTCGATATCGAGATCGGCGAGGCTTTCGGGGGCGGCGAGGAGCGCCGGGCCGATATCCCCGACGATGCCGCCAAGATCGCGGATGCGGCCTTCGGAATCGAGCACGCCGGGCTTTTCCCGGCCGGGATCGCCGTAACGGAGCAGTTTCATGGACTTGGTTCCTTTGTGTTCTGATGCATCAGGTTTCAGGCATCCGGATCGAGGTAGTCGTAGAGGACCCTGCCGGGCACCAGCGTAAAACTGCCCTTCCAGAAGAAGCCGTCGAGCATTTCGCGCACCGGCAGCCGGTGCACCGGCGCCTGTGCGTTGGGCCGCAGTTCAGTGGTGCACGGCCCGCGCCAGCATTCGTTCACCTTCACGTCGGCAAGGCTGCGCGAGGTCAGTTGCCGGATCGCGGGCGTGCCGTCGATATGGTCGATGGCCTTGAGGTTGATGTTGGTGGCGAAGGGGAAGATTTCGGAGAGTTCCGAAATATCGGCGCGCTGCTGCTTGTAGGCCATGGTGCCGGTGAGGATGTCGATGCCGTTGCGCTCGACCGTGCCGACGATCAGGTCGCCGCGGAAGGTGATCTCGGGATTGGCAAGCTTCTTTGGCTGACCGTGGATTTCGCGGCCATGGGCGACGCCGATATCGGTCGACAGGAACAGATAGGGCGAATAGGCGCCGGTGGCGACGCCGGGCAGTTCCGCGCCGAACATGATATTGGCCTCGGCATAGGGACCGATCCATTCGGTGTCGTTCATCTTGTAGATATGCGCCATCACCATGTCGCCGGTAGGCTTTAACGGCTCGGGCAGCAGCGCTTCCATCGCCGAAACATCGGTGCGCCAGACGAGGGTCATCACCTCGACGCTGTGGAAGGTGAAGGGGAAGGGCGGGATCATCGGGGCGTCGAGCGGGGTCGAAAACCCGCCCTTGACGATGTCTTCCTTGCGCGTTTTCCAGGCCATGGTCAGACTTTCTCGGGCTTGCCGGAGGAAAACGAGCGGTACATCGCGTCGAGCACCTCGATGGCGCGCAGGCCGACCGTGCCATTGGCCTCGATGTCGTCGGGTGAGCAGGTGCCAAGGCAGACCTGCGCCAGCCGGTCGATCGGCTTGACCGCCTCGTAGTGTCCCGCATCGGCGGGCAGATCGAGGACGATGTCGTTGCCGTCGAAACGGCGCAGTTCCAGCCGGGTGCGCTCCATGTCGAGGGTCACCATGCCCTCGGTGCCGAAGATCCTCAGGTCCATCTGATAGGTGCAGTGCTTGGGCAGAAGCGCCGAACCGGAAACGGAAGCCCGCGCGCCGTTCTCGAAGGTCACGACCGCCGCATTGGTGAGGTCGACATTGACGGGGGACTTGGTGTCGCAGGCATAGACCTCGACGGGCTTGAGATCGACGAGGCGGAACAGCAGGCCAAGCGAATGGCTCGACTGACCCCAGCCATAGCCGCCGGCCTGATCGGGATCGGCCCAGGTGGATTTGTTCGGCTGGAACATGTGGCCGGCTGATTCCTGCAGGCCCTCGCCGCTGAACAGGTCGAAGGTGTAGGTGGCCATATGGCAGGCGACATGGCGCACCTCGCCGATATGCCCTTCGGCGATCAATCGGGAGGCTTCGGTGGCGAAATCCTTGTAGTTGTAGCCATAGGGCACAATGATCTGAAGGCCCTTTTCGGCTGCCAGTGCGACCAGCTTGCGGGCATCCTCCGCCCGCGTTGTCATCGGCTTGTCGATCAGCACATGGCAACCGGCCTCAAGCGCCGCCACGGCGTGTTCGTAATGCAGTGTGTGCGGCGAGGTGATCACCACGGCGTCGAGGTCTTCCTCTGCCAGCATCTGCCGGTAATCGGTGTAACCCTTCGGCCCGTTGTGGGCTTCGAGGATCTTGTCGAGCGCCTCGCGGTTGCGCCGATTGATCGCCACCAGCTCGATGTCGGGATGCGCGATCATTGCCGGCACATAGACTTCCACGCCCCACCAGCCGGCGCCGATCAGCGCGATTCTTGCTTTTGCCATTGATATTGCCTCCCTTTGTGATTGGACTCAGACCATCAACTGGCCGCCATTGACATGCATCGTCGTCCCGGTGATGTAGCCGGCCCAGGGGCTGAGCAGGAATGCCGTCGGGGCCGCAAGCTCGACCGGATCGGCGAACCTGCCCATCGGGATCATCCTGCGGAACGCCTCCAGATCGGCATCGCTCATGCCGCCGCGCAACATCGCCGTGTCGGCCGCGCCGGGCGCGACCGCGTTGACGGTGATGCTGTGGGGCGCGCCGTGGCGGGCGAGCGACTTGACCAGCGCGGTCACCGCCGCCTTGTTCATCGCATAGGGGATCGAGCCGTTGAAACCGCCGGTGAAGGCGCCCTGGCTGGTGTAGAGCACCAGCCGCCCGATGCCGTGCGGGATCATCGCCGCCATCGCGGCGCGGGCGAGAAAGAAGGTGCCCGACTGGTTCACCGCAGTCTGTCGGGCGATCTCCTCCTCACTGGTCTCGTCAAGCGGCCGTCTGAGGAGCAGGCCGGCGCAATTGACGACTCCGTAGAGCGGTTTGTCGCTGTTGGCCGCCTCGACCGCGGCCGTAACGCCTGCGGTGTCGGTCATGTCGAGGATGTGGGTGCGGATGCCGCCGCCCGCCATGCTGACGGTTTCCGTGCACGGCTTGATGTCGACGGCGATGACATCGGCCCCTTGAGCGGCGAGCCAGACGGCGGTTGCCTGTCCTATCCCTTGTGCCGCGCCGACGACGAGGATCCTTCGGCCGGAAAGGCCGGGATCGTTGGGGTTGAGATCCATTACCATTGGGCGCGTTCCTCCAGTCCAACCAGTTTGCGCAACTCGGGATCGCGGATCGACTGCTGGACGCCCTCGACGCGCCCCTCGTCGACCAGCCAGGCGATGCATCTTGCCGGCACGTCGGCCGGCAGTTTGGCGCCCTCGTCCAGGCGGGCGATGGCGTTATCGAACCGCTGCTGCGCACCGTTCAGCATGTCGGTGCTGACCACGCCGGGAATGAAATCATGCACCCGCACGCCGCGACCGCCATATTCTGCGGCAAGGCAGCGGCTGAACATCGCAAGCCCCGCCTTGGACGTGCAGTAGGCGCTCCAGCCCTCGACCGGGTTGTGGGCCGCGCCGGAGGAGAGGTTGACGATGACGCCGCTACGGGCCGCGATCATGGCCGGCAGCACCGCGCGCGACATGTTCATGACGCCGCCGATATTGATGTGCATGAGCTGCATGAAGGCGTCGGGGTCGAGTTCGTGGATATGCCCGATCGGGTCGATGATGCCGGCATTGTTGACGAGCGCGGTGACCGGCCCGAAACGCCCGGCGACCATGCTCACGGCGTCCTCGACCTCGGTCGGATCGGCGACATCGCAGGCGATCGCGATGGCGTTGGCGGTTCCAAGGCGGTCCGCCGCCTCTTCGAGTTTTTGACGCCCGCGGGCGGTGATGCCGAGTTTCCAGCCGCGCTCCACGAGAAGCCGTGCGATTTCGAACCCGATGCCGCGAGATGCGCCGGTGACGATGGCCACTTTGTTGTCAGCCATGAGGACTCCTTCCGGATGCTATTTCAGTGACGGCGTAGCCGGTAAGCCGGCCGAGCCAGCCTATGGCTTCGCCAAGATGTCCACGGCTGAGCGCGCCGTGATGGGTGGCGTGGGCATTGGCCCAGGCCTCGAACGCGTCGAGCGCCGGCCGCCTGTTCGTGCGGAACCAGCCATGGGTGACCTGAAGGGCGGTCCGGGCTGGCGAAAGCGTGTCGCCTTCCAGCGCGAGCAGACGGAATTTGCCCGCGCCTTTGTCGGGGACGACGCCGAGCATGGTTGCGGGTCCCATGGAAAGATCGTGCGCCAGCACCACGCCCGGCAGATCGCGTCCCGAGTGCGCGGCGGCCGGGCGGATGGTTGCCGCGCCGCCGGCCGGCACAAAGGCGAAATCGCCTTCCCCGGTATTGGCGACGAGAAACGCATCCCGCTTGCGATCGACGGCGTCGAGTTCGCAATAGAGCGTCGCGCCGCCGAGATATTTGCCGATATGCATCGCCACAGCCGTCACCAGATCGCCGGTGGCGCTGAACGGACGGCCGGAACCGGTCATCAGCGTGGTTGCGAGGCAGCCGATCGACCCGTTTGGCAGTTCGACGCCAAACGGTCCCCGGCAGGTCAGCGAGCCGCAGGCGATATCGCGCTCGCAGGCCATGCGATCGAGCGCGATCGCCATGCGGATCGCCCGTTCGAGATCCTCGCTCGCGCTCCATTCGGTGCCCTCGGGCAGAAGCGCCGGCAAGCGGTCGCCACGGAACGCGGCGATCTCTTCAACGGTCACGGCGGCATGGCAGGAAGCCCAGTCGTCAAGCGCAATGTCGATGACCTCGACCCCACCCATCGCCGCCTCTTCTTCATTGAGACCGACATGGTCATAGCCGGGCATCACCGGTCCGAATCGGCCGATCCTGAGCCCCTTCATCCGCCGCGCCAGCACGGCGACGCGCAGCGCCATGGCGAGCCGTCGGTGAAATTCGGCGTCGTCGAGAAAGCCGGCGATCACGACATGGCCGGGCGCGTCGGGCACCCGCGCCAGCATCGCGCCGAGCATGGTCGCCCCGACATTGGTCGAGTGGCGGCAGAGCGCGCGCATGTCGTAGGCATCGGTGATTTCGGACAGGTCGTGCGTGCAGGCGATGACCACGGGAACGCCGGCCTCGCGGGCGAGTGCGGCAATCGCGGCGGGCGGCGTCGCCATCGTCGGCACCAGCAGCAAGGCCTCGGGCGGATTGGCGCGAAGGCGCTGCGCCATGCGCGCCGTGTCGCCGTCATCGGCCCACAGTCCGAGCTCGTCGAGCATGAATTCGTCGCCAAGCGCTGCCGTTGCCGCGCCGACATGCCGGCCGAGATCGTCCCGAAAACCTTTCGGCATGATGGTCTCGAAATAGGCCATCATGCCGCCGATGACGGCGATTTTGGCGGGTTTTTGTATATTGGTGAAAGGCTCAGCCATCGGCGCGCCCCATCTTCGCCAAAGCCTCACGCGCGGCCCGTCCGGAGGAGCCCAGCGGGGCATGGGCGGCGGGCTTCCTGGCGCCCACGCGGGCATAGGCCCATTCGGGGATAGCGCGCAGGTCGCGGTAGACCGTCCACGAGCAACGGCTTTCTTCGGTGAGCGGGGCTTTCGGCGCTTCGGTGACGCGCACGGGATAGCCGAAGGCGGCGATCGGCAGGGTTTCGTGCAGGATGCAGCAATGGGCGCAATAGCCGCATATGCCGGTTTCGTTCCAGGTGAAGTCGTGCGCGCCCTTGAGTTCCGGCCAGTTGAAGGGCGGGGCCGAAAGCGGCGGCAGTCCGTCGCGCGCCTCGCCCTGCATCGAACGGCCGCCCGAGCCGCAGGGCGCGAAGCTGATGGTGACCTTTTCAGCGTCCTCGAACACGTCAATCGTGCCGTCCCGGTCGCGCCCGCTCAGATGGCCCTGATGCCCCTCGAAACCCAGATAGACCAGCAGCCACTCAGCCGTCTCCCACGGCATTTCCGAGACGTCGAAGCGCCGGTAGCGCTTGGCGAACCAGTCGCCGATCACCCAGCCCTCATACATCTCGCGCAGAGCCTCTTCGCCGTGCTCGGCGACGACCAGGCTGAAGAGGCCGGCAAGCTGGTCGACCTCGCCGTCGTGCAGATCCCGCCAGAGGGCCATGGCCTTGTCCAGGGCTGCGCTTTTCGCGGCGCCCGGCGTCCCGGCCTCGTCGAAAACGGCGAGCGCGGCGGCGATCTCCGCCCAGACCTCGGCGCGATCGTGCGAGACGGACCGGTGATAGGGCGCAAGCTTTGTACGGATTTCGCCGTGATGGCGATCGAGACTATCTTCGTCCATGCCGTTGTCGGAAAGATAGCGTCGGGTATCGTGGAACCATTGGGTGTAGATGTCGTGGACCACCCGCATCTCGGACAGGAAGAAGGCCGAAAGCGCCGCCGCGCCCGCATCGTCGCCACCGGCGAGCGCCCGGCGGATCAGCCGGGGCGTACCTTCGGCAAGCTCCGCCCAGCCGCCCTTGCGGATCAGGCGGCCAAGCGTTTCATTGTGGACGAGGTCGGCGGTCATCGCGGTCAGTCCATACGCCACTGCAACGGCAGCAGGTAGGCAAAGCCGGTGCTCGGATCGGCCTCGATCTTCATGATCGGGGCCATATATTCGCCCCAGCGCCGGTTGGCGTCGCTCTTGGCGAGCGCGGCGATCGAGGCGTCCAGATCGTCGGTTTCGAAATAGCCGAACAGCGTCAGCCCGTGCCGGAAGATGTTGTAGTTGCGCAAGCCCGCCTTGCTGATGTCCTCCACCAGTTCGGGCCAGATCTCGTCGTGGCGCTTCTTGTATTCCTCCTCGTATCCGGGGCGGACTTCGAGGACCCAGGCATAATGTCCCATGATCGCAAATTCCCTTGTTGGAGCGCGTCGCGGTTTGCGGCCCGACGCGCGAGTTCAGAAAGTCAGGCCAGCCAGCCGCGCACGAGGTTGCGCATCTTGACCGTCTCGCTCAGCACATCGTCATAAAGCGTGTTCATATAGGCCTGATGGACATATTCGATGGCGAGCCAGCCGTCGTAGCCGGCGTCACGCAGCGCGCCGAGCAGCGAGGGAAAGTTGATGGTTCCCTCCTCAAGCTTGGCCTGCAACGCGCCTTGCCGCGCCTGGCGCAGATGCACATGGCCGGCATAAGGCGCGAGCGTCTCGATTTCGTCCTGACGGTAGCCCATCGACACGAAATGGGCGAGATCCAGCGTCAGCTTCAGACCCGGCACCCGCGAGACCATCTCGGCGGCCATGTCGACGCTTTCGACAAGCCCGTGCACATGCGGCTCCACCGTCACCGCAACGCCTTCACGCTGTCCCGCCTCGACCAGCGGCTTCAGCGCCTCGACGGAATTGTCGAGCGCCTGCCGCCGGCTCTGGCCGGAATTGATCAGGCCGGGCAGGACGAAGATGCTCGGCGCGCCCGCTGCCTTCGCGAATGTGAGAACGGCCTTGAGATCAGCGAGGTTTTGCGGATCTGCCGGGCCAGCGGCGAGGTTGCGTTCGGCTAGATCTGCGCCGAAGAGATGGTAATAGTTGGCCACCGGCAGTTTCACCGTGTCGGCAATCTCGGCGCCATAGCATTCGGGATCGGAAATGATCCGGCTCTTGTCGAGCGCCGATGCGTAGAAAAGCCCGACATCGACGCCATCAAGGCCAAGGGTTGCGGCAATGCCGCCAACCTCGGCAAGGGTCAGTTGCGGGAATGACCATGCAGTCACACTGAGTTTCAT